>JBOGMW010000222.1:0-43322 GCA_050746805.1 Candidatus Acidiferrales bacterium
GGCGCCACCAAGAAGCTTTTCGCCGATCTCGCGCCGCGCTTCGCCGATCGCCCCGGCGGCTACACCCGCATCATTCGCACCGGCTGGCGCATCGGAGACGGCGCCGAACTTGCCATCCTCGAATTCATCGGCTCGAAGTTGAAAAAGAAGGAAAAGAAGTCTCGGAGGGGCGCGGCGGAAGAGGCCCTCAAGGAAGAGAAAGAAAAAGAAGCAGCAGTCGGCGCGGAGAAGTAGCCGCCTCGTGCACATCGCAGCGGCACGGAATGCTTTGCCCGTTTAGCTGTCGTTCTGAGCCGATCCGGCGAGGATCGGCGAAGAATCCCTCTTAAAACGTTTTCGGCCCGTTCGCTGCGCCCCTCGGCGCAATCGGATGGGCCGTCCATTTTTCGCCGCCTTTGATTTTACGTTGTCATTCTGAGGAAGATTTCTGCCCGAAGAATCTAACTTTCGGTCCGCGGTCGCCCCCCCTTGAATCTGTGATTCCGCGGCATCAAATCCAGATGTTTGCTTTTCTGCAGGTTTTTAGGGGGTCGGAGCCTTTAGCTCCGACATTTACGTCGCAAATACAAAAGCCTTCAGGCCCTGAGGAGAGTGCCTCCGCTCTTTCCTACTCCAGCCGGTAATTCGGCGCCTCGCGCGTGATGATCACGTCGTGGACGTGGCTCTCTCTTAATCCCGCTTGCGAAATCCGTATGAACTTGGCGCGCTCCTGCAAGTCGCGAATATTCGCGACGCCCACGTAACCCATGCCGCTGCGCAGCCCGCCCACGAGCTGCTCCACCAGTCCCGATAGCGGCCCCTTGTACGGCACCTGCCCCTCGATTCCTTCCGGCACCGTCTTGCCGCGTTCCGCGCCTTCCTGCGCGTAGCGATCCGCCGATCCCGCTTCCATGGCGCCCAGCGACCCCATCCCGCGGTACGACTTAAAAGTCCGTCCCTGATATAAAATCGTCTCGCCCGGCGATTCTTCCGTCCCCGCGAAAAGGCTCCCGATCATCACACTCGAAGCTCCCGCCGCGATCGCCTTCGTAATGTCGCCCGAAAATTTGATGCCGCCGTCGGCGATCACCGACACTCCGGTGCCTTGCGCCGCGCGCGCCGCTTCGCTAATCGCGGTAATCTGCGGGACGCCCGCTCCGGTCACCACCCGCGTGGTGCAAATCGACCCCGGCCCGATGCCCACCTTCAACCCATCCACGCCCAGCGCGATCAAGTCGCGCGCGCCTTCCGCCGTGGCCACGTTTCCCGCCAACAATTGCATTTCCGGCAGCTTCTGCTTCACCGCCTTGATTGCTTCCATCACTCGCGCGGTGTGCCCGTGCGCCGTATCGATGGCCAGCGCGTCCGCGCCGCATCGCGCCATTTCCTGCGCGCGTTCCAGGTAATCGCCCGTCGCGCCGATTGCCGCGCCCACCCGCAGCCGCCCGTGCTCGTCTTTCGTGGCGCTGGGAAATTCGATTTTTTTCTGGATGTCTTTTACGGTGATCAGCCCCTTCAAGTTGAAATCCTGGTCCACCACCAGCAATTTTTCGATGCGATGCTCTTGCAGGATTTTTTCCGCCTGTTCCAGCGTGGTTCCCACCGGCACGGTGATCAGATGTTCCTTGGTCATCACCGCGTTCACCGGCTGATCCAGGTTGCGTTCGAAGCGCAAGTCGCGGTTAGTCAGGATGCCCACCAGCTTCGGCCCGCGCGTCACCGGCAGGCCCGACACTTTGTACTTATTCATGATTTCCAGCGCTTGCCGCACCGTAATTTCCGGCGCGATGGTCACCGGATCCACGATCATGCCGCTTTCCGACCGCTTCACTCGGTCGATCTCTTCCGACTGCCGGTCGATGGTCATGTTCCGGTGGACGAATCCCAGCCCGCCCTGCCGCGCGATGGCCATGGCTAGCCGCGAATCCGTCACCGTGTCCATCGCCGCCGCCACGATGGGAATATTCAGCGCGATCTTGCGCGAAAGGCACGTGCGCGTGTCCGCCTCCGCCGGTATCACGGACGATTTCCCCGGCAGCAGCAGCACGTCGTCAAATGTCAGCCCTTCCGGTATGGCTCCGTCAATCATTGCGTCTCCATTCGTCAGGGCACGACTTCGGTCGTGCCATTCCCGGCGTGCGCGTTCTCATTCCGAGGGCGATCTCTGCCCGGGGAATCTGCTTTCTTCTTGGTTCAATTCCGCCCATAAACACCAAAGCCCAGCGCGCCGCGCCGGGCTTGGATACAGTTCCAGTTTCGCCGAGAAACTTCATGAATGCGCTTATTTTAGGCGCTAGCCTGAATGATTGCAAGCCGCTCCTGGCATCGCCAATCTCCCGATTGACGGTTTTCCTCCCGCCGAGAAGCACAGTCTGACTGGAAGCTGTTTCATGTCGGGCGAAGCGCGCCGCTACTCGAGTGACTGCGCGGCGCGCCCGCAGTGCTAATCGTTCCCGCCTGGAGAATCTGGGATCGACAGGAAGGGTGTGAAAATGATGTTCGCGCCCTGCACATTGGCGCATCCCGGAGCCGTCGGTCCGCCGAAGCAGCCCCACCAATTCAGCTGCGCGCCATCGGTGCCGGTGGCCAAGTTATCGACGCCGGTGGGCACGCCGAAGAAGTTATTGAGATGAATCGAGACGAATGAACTGGTTCCCGTGACTACGCCATCCGTTTCTCGGCCGATCTCGTTGCCGGCGATCAGCGTACCGGAGACGGCTGTCGAGGTCACGCCGCCGGACACGTTGATGCCTGCGGGACCGGGAGTGGGCGTATCCGCCGTGTCCGCGCCATTGCCGTTAATGCGATTATCAGCGATCACGTTGTCCGAAAGTGTCGCGCCCGGAGCATGAGCGTGCATGGCCACGCCTGGTAGCCCGTTCTCCAGCAGTTCGTTGTTGACGATCACATTGCCATACGTCTTGTTGAATGGGGCCCCGGCGAAAATCCCAACACCCGCGCCAGCGCCCGGAGTTTCGTATCCGTTGTGCTGCGAGACGTTGCCTGTAATCGTATTGTGGTAAACGCCCGCGGCCGTCGGGGGGCCTGGAGTTGCGCTAAACAGAGTGTGGGAAGCGAGGGTGATTCCGCAGTCGAAGGGATTGTCGCGTACGATGTTTTTAAGGATCAAATTATCGTGCGTGGCGCCGGTGTCGTCGGAAAGCAGAATTCCCCCGGAATTTCCCTCGATTAGGTTTCCCGCGATGATCGAATGATCCACTCCGCTCAAATGAACGCCTTCCCCACAATCGAAGCCTTCGTTGGTTTCGAAGTCAGGAATGTCGGGGCAGCCGCTGGCGATGAGATTGATGTTGTTGCTGGTCACGCGATTGTCCGACACCGTCACGTCTGTGACGTTGGTCAAGAGGATGCCTTCGAACTTGGCGTTGCGAACCGTGAAATCGCTGACCACCACCGCGCCGAGGCCGGGAGTATCCATTCCGTCCACGTAAACGCCGTTGGAGAGCCCGGTCGCATCGACGATCGTGTTGCGCTCATTCGCGCCGATAAGCGAAATGGCTTTGCCGATCACTACGTCTTCACGATACGTGCCCGGGGAAACGCGAACGATATCTCCATTGGACGCGGCGGCCACGGCCGCACTGATCGTCGAATAGGGACACGCCGGACTGGGATGCTGGCTAACGCACAGCGTCTTGGCCGAGGTGATGGTTGACGGCGCGAAAAGCGCCAGAGACACAGCGAAGGCGGTACTTGGACGGGTCATAACCTCCTCCTCAGCTAATTGATTTGTACGACGGGCGATGCGAAAGAGTATAACCCTGCCGGGCGCAGATGCAACTGCCGGAGGCTCATCCGCGCCGATCTTTACCAGGCGTTATCCTGATGGCCGCGCCCGCGCGCAAACGTCAGCCTTTGCGGTACGGCTCCGTCAATCATTCCGTCTCCATTCGTCAGGGCACGGCTTCAGTCGTGCCATTCCCGGCGTACGCGTCTTCGTGGTGGAATTTGCTCACCACAAATTTCTCGTTTGGGTGCGGCTGAAAGGCTTTGGAGTTCTGGCGCATCTTCCGCGTCCAGCGCCTCTAACTTGGATCAACAGTCTCCAAAGCGCCACTGCCGGCTGGCCGATTCGGCCAAGTCCATGCGTACCAGACGATAAGAACTGTCAGCGCGATTTCTATCAAAGCGTAAAGAATGTAGAAGCGCCAGTTACCCCGGATCGACACAACCATGATCAGGCTGTAAAGCGCGCCAAACACGATATTCGCCCAGCGATTCACTCGTGCAGGTAGGGCGAGTGACAGGAAGGGCATCAAACTCGGAACCACCATCGACGCAGCCATCCCCAGCAAGACTGCTTGAGAGATAGAAGCCAGAGACATCTTTCCAGCGATAATGTCCTGCAGTGCGCCCGGCTTATAAAGCGAGAAAAAATCTCCATAGATGTAAAAGAACATTACGGAACACCACAACGAGAAGAGCTTGAGCTTCACATGGATTTTGGTGTCATCCAAAGCTGGGAGAAGCTTGCTGCCTGGTGCCATTGCTTCCTCTCGGGCGGAAAATCTAGATCGAATTATTTCTTCGCCGCATACGCGGCCATAAACTCAGCGCTCAGTGTCTTCTTGTCCCGCGCAATGGGCAGCAGCGTGGGATAAAACTGCACAAACGTAGTGTCCACCGCGCCGTGGGCAAGGTGGCAACTGTAGCAGGGCGCGGCCGGCGGAATCAGCGTTCCATTTTTACCCGGCGAATCGAAGCCGAAAAACGTCCACTTGCCGGGGAATCGTTTCTCGTCTTTCACGTGCACTTCAAAACCCATCAGATTCGTACTCTGAAAATGTCCCCGTTTGTTGATAGAGCCCTTGCTTTGGGCCCTGCGCACTTCGAGCACCAGCACCGTCTTATCGGGCCACGTCCCCGTGGCGACAAAACTGCGATACGCCGCTGGGTTCACAAAGACGTTGTCGAACGTAGAGTGATCCGGCGCGCTGGCCTTCGCGGCGTAGCTCATGTCAATGCCGGACGAGAGATAAATCCACTCGCGATAGTGTGTGGGTGGCAGCAGGTCGCCATTCGCCGCATACGCGGGTGAGTCGGTGCTGGCCGCCTGCGCGCTCGTTGTATGCCTCATATACAGAACGAGTAAGGCCAGCGCTGCAATGGGGCACACGACCCCGAGAACAAAGCGCTTGGAATCCATGGTGACCTCCGGTGACATAGATGGTACGGCAAAGCATCCCCGGAAGTTCCGCTCAAAATCTTAGGATGAACGGTTTCCTGAAAGATCCCCGCTAGCTTCCGCGATTGCAAGCCAGCGCGGGGATCGCCAATCTCCCGATTGGCGGTCTTTTGGCACACGCTAATGTTCCGGGACGCGGGGCGTGACAGATCTGCCGTTCACCTGTCGGAAATGTGCCGGACTGAAGGCTGCAGCGCTAAACTGGATTGACAGCTGCTTCCGCCGCTGCCGGTTGAGCGAGGTAGCCCGACATCAGGATCTCAGCGTGATGGAGAGGTTTTCGCGCCGGGCCAGTTCCTCGAACGTTGGCGCTCGTAGCCGGCCGTCCTCACCGTCGATCACAACGGAGTGCCACTGATGCGTCGCGCTCCGCTTCCCAATTCGGGAAATCGGTACTGCCGCCAGATTGAACCTCGACCGCACCCCATAGCCATGCTACCCTGAGTCGTTTTTGCTGTTCGCTCCGAAGCCGCTGAGGGCGGGCAGAAAGGCTTTGAAACGCCATCGGCGCCACACGCGGCCCGTGCGTCTAAATCGGGCGGAAAGGAGGCATGATCGCGATATAGGCCGCAAACAAATGGCTCGGAATCTCGCTACCGCAAGCAGCCGCGCGCCCAAGATACCGCACCCCCGCGCTCGTTCCTTCCCAACTTCGCTGACTCCCTGCGCTTTTGTCTCACTCGCCCGCAGATCGGTACAGTTTCGAGTAGAACGCACCGTAAGTCGTAGCAAACAAACGCCACGCACCTCGCCAGATCGGTACAGTCCTAGTGCAAATCTGCTGTCGCACCAATCCATCATCTCTAGCGAACGAATATCGAAAGTTAATAGCGAACCTGTGTTAAGTAACTCAGTGCGTAAATGTATAAAAATAAGCCGCTTATCTTTTTCTAATAGCGAACTATCCGGGAATGGTCGCAGGCCGCTGATGGGAGAGCGAGCGCACCGCCGCACGTGCGCGCCGCAATGCCAAGCCGGACGCAATCCAGACCAACACACCGGCCCCAAAGACGACAGCGGCGGCCAGCGCGTCCGAACGAAAGGCAATCCAACACAAGATGCTCCACAGCACCATCGCGGCTCCTACGTACGCCATCGAACGCGCATGGAAGATCTTTGCGAGCGGCAGAAAGTGCAGCCCCACCAAGATGGCGATCCAGTCGGGAATCAATTCAGGCCGGCGAAGGTCAATCGCCACGTTGGCGGCGATTGCGATCGCTACGACCTCCGCGGCCACGATGATCCAATACCACTTGGCCGTGTTCCGCGTCACGGCTTGCGGCAATCGAGGGTATTGCTTGCGCAGCGTCCTCCCCTTCCTGATGAAGTAAACCGCCCCGTCGAGGAAGGCGAGCTCAATCACTCCGAGCGCAACGATGCGCACGGGAGTAAACGCGCCGATTATGAACAAGCCCCAGACCAGCCACCCGCAACCGAAAATCGAAACGATCAGCGCACCGCGGCCGGCGCCGAGAGCCGTTTCCACCTGGAGAGCACTATCCATGTTTCGCTCCTGCATCGGAAGAATTCGCTATCGATTGGAGCCCGGGGAAGACGCCGGCAACGGCGCGGCGGTGGTTACGACGAAAATCTCGACGATGGGATCGACGTGCGCTTCGACCACGTGGCCGCCCTTGGTACTGCCGTCGGAAAACGCCACCACGCCGTGCAGGTGCACGTACGGATACTGGCCGCGCATGGAGATGTTGCCGATCAGAGAGACGAGCTCACATTTCTGCGTCACGTCGATTTCTTTCATCCCGGGAATTGTGGGAGATCCCCAGCCCAACTTGGCGGAGGTCAGTCCGCCGATGCCGGTCAGGTGCGCGGATACGATGTGGTGCTGTTCGGCAAATTGCGTCAGCCCGGAAATGATTTCGTCGCCCGTGCCGAAGCTGACTTCGTAGGTGTGCGAGTCGGCCGTGGGCAGTTCTTCGACGCGCATCTTCGGAGCGAGGCCAGTCTTCACCACCATCGGCGGACGAATGTAGCCAGGCGGCAGAGGCGGGAATTGATGCCGCTGCGGCGAGGCTTTCTGCGCGTCGTGCTGTGCCTCTTGCCGCGAGGGGAGCGGCGCGGCCGCCGCCAGGAAAACGAGCGCGGCTGCCACAGCCATTACAGCCGGAATGAATGCGCTGCGCCCGAAAATTGTAGATCGAATGTTGCGGGACATGACAACCTCCTGCCTGCGACGGGAATCGTACACCAAGACGCCGCCACGCGGTTGCGCTGCCAGGCGCGAATCCCTACCATTAACGGCATGAAAGAATTCGAGCCGCATCCCTTGCTGCGCAACGCACACCTGATGACGATTGCGGGCGCGTTCTGGCGGCGCAAATTTCCGCAATTGCCGGAGGGCGAAGCGCGCCTCTTTAATATCGAAGCAGGAACCCAGATGCGCGGCGATTGCCACTGGCAAAAGAATCCGCGCGAACATGCGACGCTCATTCTGGTGCACGGCCTCGAAGGTTCGAGCGATTCAGGATACATCCTGGGCACGGCGGAGAAGGCGTTTGCGGCTGGATTCAACGTGGTGCGGCTGAACCAGCGCAATTGCGGCGGGACGGAGCAACTAACGCCCGATCTGTATCATTCTGGCCGCAGCAACGATATTCGCGCGGTGGTCGAGGAGCTGATCGAGCGCGACCATCTGCCGGAAATGCTCGCCGCGGGATTTTCGATGGGCGGAAATCTGGTGCTGAAAATGGCAGGCGAGTATGGCGGCGTTGCACCTGAGCAGCTGCGCGGATTTGTAGGCGTGGCCCCCTCCTTTGTATTGGCGGCGTGCGCGGACGCCCTGGAAGAACCGAGGAATTTTATTTACCAGCGATATTTCGTCCGCAGGCTGAAGCGGCGAATGCGCCGCAAAGCCGAACTTTTTCAGGAGCAGTACGCTGCGAGAGTGGGAAACGGCATGCTGCGGTCGATTGGCAGCGTGCGCGAATTCGACGAGTTGATCACCGCTCCGTGCAGCGGCTTCGCGGGCGCGGATGATTACTATGCGCGGGCCAGCGCGATAAACGTGCTCGGCGCCGTTGCGCGGCCGACGCTGATTCTGACGGCCAAGGATGATCCATTCGTGCCGTACACCACGTTTGAACGGCGCGAGGTGCGCGAGAATCCGAATATCCAGTTGGTGGCGCCCCGTCATGGAGGGCACTGCTCGTTCATCGCGCGCGAAGCAGGGGAGGAACGGTTCTGGTGCGAAGCGCGCATCGTGGAATTTTGCCGCGAACATTCCGTGCTGGCGGGAAGGAAAGCGGCGATGAGCGTGAAAGAAACAGCAGATCCCTCACCTCCATTCGCGAAAAGCACGCTACTGGGTTCAGGATGACAGCTCTCGTTTGACGCTAGACGCGTTCCAGGAGCATGGCGATGCCTTGGCCGACGCCAATGCACATGGCGGCGAGCGCGTAGCGGGCTTTCGTCCGCTTGAGCTGCATCGACGCGGTGATCACCAGGCGCGCGCCGCTCATGCCCAGCGGATGGCCGAGCGCGATGGCGCCGCCATTGGGATTCACTTTTTCGCTGTCGTCGGGCAGGCCGAGCGCGCGCGTGACGGCGAGGCACTGCGAAGCGAACGCTTCGTTGAACTCGAACCAATCGATTTCGGTAATGGAGACTTTCAGTCGGCCCAGCAGGCGCTGCACCGCGGGAATCGGGCCGATGCCCATCACGCGAGGCTGGACTCCGGCGGACGAGGCGCCGACAATGCGCGCCACGGGATGCAGTCCGAAACGCGCAGCGGCGCTTTCCGATGCGACGAACATGGCGCACGCGCCGTCGTTGATGCCGGAGGAATTCCCGGCGGTGACGGTGCCGCCTTCTCGAAACGCCGGCTTGAGTTTGGCAAGGTTTTCGAGCGTGGTGTCCGGGCGGAGATGTTCGTCATCCTTCACGACTGTGACCGCGCCCTTCGGACCGGGAACATTTACGGGAGCGATTTCTTCGGCGAGGATGCCGGACTTTTGCGCGACTGCGGCTTTCATTTGCGAGCGCAGCGCGAAACAATCCTGCGAGGCGCGATCGATTTGGTACTGCTCAGCGACGTTCTCGGCGGTTTCGCCGAGGCCATCGACGCCGTAAGTTTTCTTCATCATGGGATTGACGAAGCGCCAACCGAGCGTGGAGTCGTAGATTTCGCCGCCGCGCTGAAATGCGGCGGCGGGTTTGGGCATGACCAGCGGACTGCGGCTCATGCTCTCGACGCCTCCGGCAATGGCAAGGGAAATTTCACCGGCAGCGATGCCGCGCGCGGCGGTCCAAACGGCTTCCATGCCCGAGCCGCAAAGGCGATTCACGGTGGCGCCGGGAACAATATACGGGACTCCGGCGAGGAGCAGCGCCATGCGCGCCACGTTGCGATTGTCTTCACCGGACTGATTGGCGCAGCCGTAGATGACGTCGTCAAGGGATTCCCAGTCGCTGGCGGCGAAGCGCGCACGCAAAGCGGTGATGGGATGAGCGGCGAGATCGTCGGTGCGGACGTGGGCCAGCGCACCGGCGTAGCGGCCGATCGGGGTGCGAACGCCTTCACAAATGAATGCGGATTCCATCGAGAGCCTCCCGAGTTCTATCACAAGCGCGTTTGTCGCGCTCGAATCCGACCGTCGCATTATACGGATGCGCGGCCCGCAAAGCATTGCTGATGCCAGTTCAAGTGAAGCGTAGGCGATGGTGCAACGAGGCTCCAGGTTTAGGCCACATACTCCTTGGAGGAGTTCGTTTGGTGTGGCAAAATTACAATGGGGAGGGAGTTTCTGTAATGTCCATCGCGCTAAAGAGCAGACTGACGCAGCCGCTTGTCCGCAACAATGGCTCGCATCATCCGGTTAGTTGGGATGAGGCGCTAGACCGGGTGGCCAAGAGCTTCCAAGCTCAGATCGAGAAGCATGGGCCGCAGACGTTCGGCATGTTCAGTTGCTCGAAGACGACGAACGAGCTGAATTACATCACGCAGAAGTTTGTGCGCTCGGTGATCGGCTGCAACAACATAGACAGTTGCAACCGTACTTGACACGCCCCGAGCGTCGCCGGTCTGGCGACGGTTTTCGGAGCGGGCGGCGGGACGAGTTCGTACCGCGCCATTGAAGAGACGGATGTAATTTTGCTGTGGGGCTCGAACGCCCGCGACACGCACCCGATTTTCTTTCATCATTTGCTGAAAGGGGTGCGGAACGGCGCAAAGCTGTTCGTGATCGATCCGCGACGAACGAGTTCGGCGCAGTGGGCGGACGCTTGGCTGGGCCTCGACGTCGGCACGGATGTTGTGCTGGCCAACGCCATGGGTCGCGAAATCATCGCCGCCGGACTGGCGCACGAGTGGTTCATCGAACACGCCACCAGCGGATTCGAGGAATATAAGAAACACGTCGAGAAATTCACATTGGAACGAGCCGCGCGGGAAACTGGCGTTCCGGCGGAAGTGATTCGCCAGACGGCGCACACGTACGCGAAGGCGGAGCGCGCGGAATTGTGCTGGACTCTGGGAATTACGGAGCATCACAACGCCGTTGATAACGTGCTGTCGCTGATTAACTTGTCGCTACTGACCGGGCACGTGGGGCGTTACGCGAGCGGGCTGAATCCGCTGCGCGGGCAGAACAACGTGCAGGGCGGCGGAGATATGGGGGCGATTCCGGATCGTTTCCCGGGTTTTCAGCACGTGGAAAATGACGGGATTCGGGCGAAATTCGAGGCCGCGTATGGCCGGAAACTCGATCCCAAACGCGGGATGCATCTGAGCGGCATGTTCGAGGCGATGGAGCACGGCAAAATGACGTGTGCTTACGTGCTCGGCGAAAATCCGGTGGATTCGGAAGCGGATCGCAATCACGCGAAAAAGATGCTTGGCGGGTTGGAATTCATGCTGGTGCAAGATCTCTTTTACACGGAGACGGCCGCGTTAGCGGATGTGGTGCTGCCTGCGGCCGCCGGATGGTGCGAGACCGAAGGAACGGTTACTTCCAGCGAGCGGCGCGTCCAGCGAGTGCGAGCCGCCGTGCCTCCGCCCGAGGGCGTACGCGACGATATCGAGATCGTTTATGAACTGGCGCGCCGCATGGGCCGCGACTGGGGTCAACCGAAGTCGGAATGTATTTGGGACGAGCTGCGGTCGCTGAGCCCGATGCACGCCGGAATGAGTTACAAGCGGCTCGAAGCGGAAGGCGGAATCCAGTGGCCGTGCTACGACGAATCGCATCCCGGCGAAATTTTCTTGCACGGGCGTCTGTGGGCCGATCCACTAATCGGGCCGCGCGCGCCGTTCAGCGTGCTGGAAAACGAACTGCCGATCGATCGGCTGGATCAGGAATATCCGATCCGATTGACTACCGGGCGGCGGCTCGATTCGTACAACACCAACGTCCAGAGCGGAAGATTTGATTCGCCTATGCGAAGGATGGAAACGCTCGATATTTCGCCGGAAGACGGGACGAGGTACGACGTGCGCGAAGGCGAGAAGGTAAAGGTCAGCTCGCGGCGCGGGTCGGTGATCGCTCCGATTCGTTTCGATCCAGGATTGCGTCCGGGGCTCGCGTTTCTGACGGGGCATTTCCACGATCAGGTGGCGACCAACGATCTGACGATCGACGCCGTCGATCCGAAGTCGGGCGTTTCGGAATTCAAAGCCACCGCGATCCGCATCGATAAGTGCAACGCCAACTGAAATTGTGACGGGAGAGTTGTTTGGATATATATTTCACCGCAGACCAGCCCTCGGTTGAAGAAAAAGAAGCGATCGATCAAGAACTAGGGACTCCGGAAACAAGTTGGGAAGGCGCAGAGCGCCAGACTAGTTCCGACGGTCGAGTTTCCTTCGGCGGGCACGACGCAGACTCCCACCGGCACAAACTGCTTCCCACATTGCATGCAATTCAGGCGCGGATTGGGTGGATCAGCCCAGGCGCGATCAACTACACGTCGCTCCGGCTCGGGTTACCTCCGGCGGAAGTATATGGAGTGGCGTCGTTCTACGGGATGTTCTCGCTGAGTAAGCGGCCGCCGGTAGTGGCGCACGTATGCGACGACATCGCCTGCATGACGCGCGGCGCTGAAGAGATTTGCTCGAAGCTGGAGGCCAAGCTTGGGCCGGCAGGGAAGCCGTGCCTGGGTGACCAGGCGACCTGGCTCCGCAGCCCGTGCCTAGGACTTTGCGAGCGCGCTCCAGCGGCGATGATAAGTGCGGCTGGAAAGATTTCGCGCGAGCGAGTGCTGGCGCCCGCGAACGCGGATTCGATACAGGCCTTGCTGCGTAGCGCGATCGATGGAAAGTTGCCCACGGAAGCTGACGAATTGAACGTGAAGGCTTCCGTGCCACAGGCAGGCAGTAAGGATCTGCATTTGTTGCGGCGCGTTGGGACTGCGAGCGCAACGAATCTCGACGACTACAAGCGAGCGGACGGCTATGAAGCACTGCGCAAGGCGCTGGAAATAGGGCCCGAAGCGGTGGTGCGCGAGGTGATCGAATCGAAACTGTTGGGGCGCGGCGGCGCGGCGTTTCCGACGGGCAAGAAATGGGAAGCGCTGCTGAATCAGCGGAAGCAGGGACGCACGCATTACGTGATCTGCAACGCGGACGAATCGGAGCCCGGCACATTTAAGGATCGCGTGGTGATGGAAGGCGATCCGTTCGCGGTGCTCGAGGGAATGGCGATTGCGGCCGTGGCGACTGGGGCGCAGAAGGGCTACATCTACGTGCGTGGCGAGTATCCCTTTGCGGCGGAGCGGCTAGCGCACGCGATTCACGCGGCGCGAAAAGCGGGATTGCTGGGCGAAAACATTTTGGGACGCGGGCTGAAATTCGATATCGAATTACGGCACGGCGCGGGCGCGTACATCTGCGGCGAAGAAACGGCGCTGTTCAATTCGATCGAAGGCTATCGCGGCGAGCCGCGCAATAAGCCGCCATTCCCAACGGTGGCGGGGCTGTTCCGCCTGCCGACTTCGGTGAACAACGTGGAGACGCTGGTGAACGTGCCGGAGATCATCCGCATGGGCGGCGCGGCGTACGCAAAGATCGGCACAGGCAATTCAGTGGGATATCGGTTGTTTTGCGTATGCGGGCATGTGGCGCGGCCGGGGGTGTACGAGAGGCCGATGGGCGGGACGCTCAGAGAGCTGATCGAAATGGCTGGAGGCGTAGCCGGAAACGGAAGACTGCAAGCGGTGCTGCTCGGTGGCGCGGCGGGAGCATTCGTAGCGCCGAAGGAGCTGGATGTGCCGCTGACTTTCGAAGGAACGCGAGCGATTGGCGCGACGCTGGGTTCGGGCGTGGTGATGCTGTTCGACGATTCGGTGGATTTGAAGAAAATTTTGCTGCGGATTGCGCAGTTTTTCCGGGAAGAGACTTGCGGTCAATGCGTGCCGTGCAGGGTGGGCGTGGTGCGGCAGCAGGAAACCCTGGAACGGCTGATGGCCCGCAAGCCGCTGGGTACGGCGGAAACCGAAATACAAATGCTGCGCGAGATGGGACAGGCGATGCGCGATGCGTCGATCTGCGGATTGGGCCAGACGGCGTCGAGCGCGCTGGAATCAGCCCTGAACCGATGGAGTCTTTTTTGATGAGCGATTTGGCGCCGAAAGATTTGATTCCAGTTCCGCGCGGGCCCGTGCCCCAAGCTCCGCCGCCGCGGACGCGCCCAATGGTCGAGCTGAAGATCGACGGGAAAGCTGTGTCGGTCGCGGAAGGTTCGACGATTTTGGACGCCGCGCGCAAGCTGGGGATCGACACGCCGACGCTGTGCTTTCTGGATACGCTGACTCCGGTGAACGTGTGCCGCGTATGCGTGGTGGAATTGGAAGGATCGCGGACGCTGGTGCCGGCTTGTTCGCGCAAAGCGGAAGCGGGAATGTCGATCAAAACGGATTCGGAGCGGGTTCGCTTGAGCCGGCGAATGGTGCTGGAATTTTTGGCGTCATCGGTGGATGTTTCGACGACACCGCAGTTTCCTGGATATTCGGAGCGCTATGGCGCCGATCCCGAGCGGTTCGGTGCTTCGGCTGGCACGGTGAAGCAGCCGGTGAAGATCGACAACGATCTGTACGTGCGCGATTATTCGAAATGCATTCTGTGCTACAAATGCGTGGAAGCGTGCGGCGTGGACGCGCAGAACACGTTTGCCATCGCAGTGGCGGGGCGCGGATTCGACGCCCATATCAGCACGGAATTCGACACTCCGCTTACGGATTCGGCGTGCGTCTATTGCGGCAATTGCATCGGAGTATGCCCCACGGGCGCGCTGATGTTCAAAAGCGAATACGACATGCGTCAGGCGGGTACCTGGGACGAATCCCGCCAGACCGAAACCGACACGATTTGTCCCTACTGCGGCGTGGGCTGCGACCTCACCGTGCACGAGCAGGACGGAAATATCGTGAAGATTACCTCCCCGCTTGACCACAGCGTAACTCACGGCAACCTGTGCATTAAAGGCCGGTTCGGTTATCGATTCGTGGAAGTGAAAGCCGACTCCCAACAGAAGAAATAATAGCGGCTCGGGGCAGCCTGAGCAAAGAACCCACGCGGAATCTCAAGTTACGTCCACGGACCAGCGTGCATCTCACGTAACGCGTTCCGCAACTGTCCGAAAATCGAGTGGACACGCGCTCCAATTCTCGTTCAAATTAGATGAAGTGATAACCAAGCAGGTGGCGTTTGGGGAGATTAGGCGATGAAGTGCTCTGCGGTTGTACTCGGGGTAGTACTGCTCGCAGCAACAGTCAGTGCACAATCCAGCTCTAGCGGCTCCCAGCTCCCGACCGCTCCTGTCCGCACGGATACGACCGCGTCTTCGGAAACAGCGACGTTATCTGCAGCGGGGCCGCTGACATTGTTTGCGGACGCGGCGCCGGGTGGCGCGATGACCGCAGCTTTGCCAGCGCTTCCGGCTCCGAGCGATCCGGCGGCGCAATATGGGTCAGTCTTAGGCGTGCGGACCTACTATAACTGGCAGATCTACGGCGAGTATACCTTCTTTCACTTTTACGAACTTCCGAATGTAACGAACGTCGAAAATGGGCTGGATCTCGGCGTGACGTATTTCCCTCATGCAGGCTGGATCGGCTTCGATGGTGACCTGATGGCTGCGTTTGGATCGCAGTTTGGACAGACTTCGAAATTCGCGCTGCCAGCGGGAGGTGCAAGGCTGCGCTGGCCCGGACCCAGAGGAACGCAGTTTTTTATTCGTGGCCTGGTTGGAGTAGCGCACTTTCTTCCGCAAACTGCCTATGGCGGGCAGAGCGCGCTCGGCTATCAAGCGGGTGGCGGAGTCGACGTCGTGCGTCATCGCGGGCGAATCGCTTTCCGCGGAGAAGTGGACGCAGTGGGTACGAAATTATTCACCAGCTACCAGATCAGTCCCAAGGTTTCACTCGGCGTCGTCTTCAACTTCTGATTTTTACCACAGGACAATCATAGGCCGGCTTGGCGTGCCGCATTTGCGCATGGCCACGAGCCGCAGGCGGCGGAATGCGCCCGCGCAGGGACACGCTTGCAGGCGCGGCATGGCGGGTTTACAGTGCCAAGCTCGGCTGGGTATGCTGATGGAGAGTACCGGTGCATTTATTCGATGAGCTGAAGATTCGAGAAGTGACGCTGCGGAACAGGATCGTAGTGTCTCCGATGTGCCAGTATTCGTGCACGGACGGTTTCGCCACGGATTGGCATTTGGTGCATTTGGGAAGCCGCGCGGTGGGCGGCGCGGCGGCGGTGATCACCGAGGCGTCGGCGGTGACGGCAGAGGGGCGCATCAGCCCGGCGGATTTGGGAATTTGGAAGGACGAGCACATCGCGCCTCTGGCAAGGATTGCCACGTTTATACGAGGGCAGGGCGCGGCGCCGGGAATTCAGTTAGCGCATGCGGGGCGGAAGGGAAGTACGAGGCGTCCATGGGAGGGCGGAGGGGGAATCCCGGATTCCGAAGGAGGATGGACGCCGGTGGCACCGAGCGCGATCGCGTTCGAGGAGAGATACAGGACGCCAGTCGAGTTGGACGGGCGTGGCATTCGCGCGATCGTGGATGCTTTTGCCGCGGCAGCGGGGCGCGCCCAGCGGGCAGGATTTCGGGTGGTGGAGATTCACGCGGCGCACGGATATCTGATTCACGAATTTCTTTCCCCGCTTTCGAACCAGCGGACAGATGAATACGGCGGATCGCTCGAAAACCGGGCGCGATTCGCGCGCGAAGTGGTGACGGCGGTGAGGGGGACGTGGCCGGTCGAGTTGCCTCTTTTTGTGCGGATATCAGCGACGGATTGGGTTGAGGGCGGATGGGATGCGGATCAATCGGTGGAACTGGCGAAGCAGCTGAAAAAATTGGGCGCGGACTTGATCGACTGCTCGTCAGGAGGGACAGCGCCAGGCGCGAAGATACCGGTGGGGCCTGGGTATCAGGTGCCGTTCGCGGAAAAGATCCGGCGCGAGGCGGGCGTGATGACGGGCGCCGTGGGGATGATTACGGACGCGAAGCAGGCGGACCAGATTATCCGCGATGGAAAGGCCGACCTGGTGCTATTAGCGCGGGAATTTTTGCGGCAGCCGTATTGGCCGATTCATGCGGCGGGTGAGCTCGGGCAAGAACTTGCATGGCCCGCGCAGTATCTGCGAGCGGCGCCGCCAGGAACGCAGGCTCGTTGACGGGGAAAGCGCCAAGTTAAACGCGGTTGAGCGCGCCTTGGGTCCTCTTGAGGAGGGCGCGCACTTCAGGGATGCCTAGCGCAATCGCGGCGGCGAAATAGACGGCTCCGAAAGGCAATAGCACCACGACGGCCGCGAGTTTCGCCGAATGGTGGCGATAAGCGTGATGGATGAACCAGCCAGCCCCAGCCGCTGCTAGCGCCGCGATCCAAAGTTTCGCGACGTAGCCTGCAGGGAGCCCAGTCGGCCCGATCCTGCAGTTGAGCGTCCGGCGCAGAAGGGTGAACTCGACCCAGGAAGCAAGGCCCGCAGAAACCGTCAATCCCGCCACCCCCCACTCGGCGTGGATACCAAGGACCGCCGGCAATGGAATGGCGAAAGCGTAGCCGAAGCCGCTGGTCAGAATCACGCGGACGATCGCATAGCGCAGTGGAGTCTTTGTGTCGCGCAGGGCGTAGTAGGTGGACGAGTAGAGCCGGCCGAGGGTGGAAGGGAGCAGGCCGACGGTGGCGCCGGCGACGATCCCCCAGACGTAGATCACGTCCGTCTGCGTGAAGCGGCCGGACTTATAAATCGCGCTGACGATCACGTCGCCCAAAACCAGAAGCGCAGAGATCGACGGCACCACGAAGAAAGCAATCTGGCGAAGACCGGAATTGAGGCGCGCGCGAAGGATGGGCGCGACCTCCCGATCGGTTCCAGTTGCGCCGGACATGTACGGTAGCTCGGCAGCGGAAACCGACATGCCGAACAGACTGACTGGCAACATGTAGAGAAGTTGCGCGTAGGCCAGATTCGCGACCGCTCCGGTGGGCAGGAGGCTGGCGAGCACCTGGTCCACATAGCCGCTGATCTGCACCACGCCGCGACCTACGAAGACCGGAACGAAATTACGAACGACGGTTTTCACGTGTTCACTCTGATAGTGCAGTGTCGCGCGCAGCCCGCGCAAAAGTCGCAGAACAACGGGAAGTTGTACGAGGACTTGGAGAGCGCTGCCAATCACCGATCCCCACGCTAGGATTTCTGCCAGCGGATATTGCGCGTAACGGCCGCCCCATCCAAACATTGTGACGATCATGGCGGCATTCCAAAGCACCGGGGCAGCGTAAGAAAGAAAGAATTTTCGGTGGCTATTGAGTATTCCCAGGCACCAGGCGGAAAAAACCAGCATGCCCGCGCCGGGGAAAAGAATGCGGACTAAGTGGATTGTGAGCTGCCGCTTGGCGCCCGTGAATCCTGGCGCGATGGCATCGATCAAGTAGGGCGTCAGCAGCACGCCGATGACGACGATGATCGAGGTCGTGAGCGCCAGAAGTCCCGCAACGGCGCCTGCGGTGCGCTGAGCCTCTTCTTCGTCTTGTTCCGCCAGCAGCCGCGCGTAGACCGGGATGAAAGACGCGGACAAAACGCCTTCGCCGAAGAGCGTTTGCAGGAGGTTGGGAATGCGGAAGGCGGCTTTAAACGCGTCCGCCGCGTCCGAACTGCCGAAATAATGCGCGAACACGCTTTCGCGGACCAGTCCGGCGATGCGGCTAAGGAAAATTCCGGACGCGACGAGGAAGGCGGAGCGTTTGGAGGCGCCGACGTTCGCCTTTCGCGCCTGCGAAGGGGCGGGGGCTAAGGGAGTTCCGGGAGTTCCGTGAGTATCGATGCATTCAATTACAGAAGGTGGGCGAGAGGATGTCAACCCGGATTTGGGCGATGTGCTCCTAGATTGCGCTGGTTAAAGAGATGTTCGGTGCTACGAGGGGGCATTGCGCGGGCGGCCGATTTTCAGGGTGAAACGCCGGCGGAGGCGTTGAGGGTGAGATTGCTGCCTGCGAGCACGTCCAAATCGCGCTCCCATTTCTTGTTCTTATCGCCAGAAAATTGAATTAGGAAGTGGTGCAAGCCGCTGGCCAGGCGCAGTTTGGCGGGCGTTTGGCCTTCGAATTGGCCATCCACGTAAATCTCTGCATCGGCGGGGTTCGAAGAAATCGCGACCGTTCCCATTCTCGATCGCGAATCGCTCGCCGATGCATCGCGGTCCGCTGACTTCACGGGTCGCATCGGGCCTTCGCCGTCGATGGTCTCGGCAGAGCTGCCATCACCGCTTGAGGCTGGCTGAAGTTGAATATCGAAGCGGGCAGCTTTCAGCAAAAAGTAGTTTCCGTGATGGCGACCATTGACCGAGACCCAAGGGAATGGCCCCTTGGTGATGGTCATTTTTTCCTGAAGGTAGCCATCTTTGGAGACGGTCAGCACCATAGCGCGATCGAGGCGCGAACCGAAAATGGTGTGGGGCTTGTGGAAGTAGCCGCCAGGATAATCCGACGTGTAAGGAGTGGTACCGGCGAAAAGGCCGTTGATTTCTACGCGTGCGCCGGGCGGCGAAGTGGTGATGGTCAGATTTTCCGCCAACGTTCGCGGCGCCGCGAAACACAACAAGAGCGCGAACGATGCACAGATACAGAGTCGCCAGGATGGCTGCATCGGAGCCCTCCGGGAATTAGAGGAACTCAAGATGTCACTAATATCGAAGTGAAGTCAAGAGGTGATAGCGACGCCTGAATGTTGGTCGGCTGTACCGCTCCCGCCCGCGCTGGGAAACGAGATTGGCGGGCGATTTCACCGCAAATACGTACATTCGCGGGGAAAGAGTTCCGCATCTAATTTGTTGTGCGAGCAGCGCCCTTTTGACGTCGAGTTCGCACCCAGCTCGGCAGCAGTGAAGTACTTGCCAAGCAGTTACGCAACCTCGCAGGAGGAAAATAGGAGGTATACCAGGAATGCGAGTTCATATAAAAAAGTCTTTATCGCTAATCACAGTTCTTGTATTTGCGGCGGTCGCGTGGGGATCGACTCGCACGGACTCAACGCCTTACGACGTGACCCAGCCGATCGAAATCGGTCAATCTCAACTGCAGCCCGGCCATTACACCCTCAAGGCGAACGAGTCAACGGACCAACTTCGCGTTCTGCATAATGGCAAGTTGGTGGCCACCGTGCCGTGCCACTGGGTCAAGCTCCAACAAAAGGCAAACAACTCGGAAATTCTCTCGAACAAAGACAAGGTAACTCGAGTGGAATTTCAAGGACGAAGGGAAGCGGTCAGCATAGGCTGATACGGCGTTCTCAATAAACCCACGGGGCGGGACCACGTCCCGCCCACCCCACCTAAGCTGTGGATAAGACTTCAGTGAGGAGAGCAGATTTGGCCCTGCGAGCGAATGCGGGTTCCTGCCCCATTTCCACAAAGAGTTGATTGTTATATGTTCTGATGCGAGTGTGCATGACCTTAAACGATCCGCGGGCAACCACAGAGGCGCAGATCGAACCTGAATGCCGACCTTCATCAGGCCGGAAAAACGTTACGCCCTCCAGACGCGGAAAGTGACCCCGCGCGAAAGAATACAAACTAGACAGGAGCTTTGTTCTCCGCTGATGCGTCCACTGGCCAGAAACCAGCCCGATGAGTTTGTTCTATCACACTGTCCGCTACGCTCTAGTGCACTGGGGATATCTGGCCGTTCTCGCAGGACTACTGTTGGAACATGCTGGGTTGCCTGTTCCCGGCGAAACCACGCTGATGTTCGCAAGTTCTCTGGCGCATAAGACCGCGGAACTGCAAATCCAGTGGGTAATTTTGACTGGAATCGCGGCGGCGATCCTGGGCGACAATATCAGTTTCCTGTTAGGACGCCACTGGGGAAAAACATTAATTCGCTGGTTGAAAAAGCTGCTGCGCATCGATGAAGACGACGTTGGGGCGGCCAAAGATCAGATTCGGCGCCATGGAGGGGCCACTATCTTTTGGGCTCGCTACATTTTTGGACTTCGAACTATCGCGGGCCCTCTGGCTGGAACATTGGGGATGGAGTGGAAGAGATTCGTCATATACAACGCGCTAGGCGCCCTCACCTGGGTGGCATGCATATCGATTATCGGCTATGTGTTCGCAGCCGAATTTCAGACACTGCTGGGATTTTTTGAAAAAGCTTCCTGGAGCATTGGGGCAACGGTGTTTCTGATCGGGTACGTTGTATGGCGGCGGAAGAAGAAGCACTACAAGGAGCGCCAGCACGAGGGGCACGCCTGAAAAGCCGCCGCGAAAGACTGCCTTGCTGATTCGCATCTCGACGATCTAGGTGGGAGCATATGCCATCATTACCGGCGTTTGTTAAAAGCGGAATCCTGATTGCGGTGATCGCGCACGGAATGATTGGCGCATCGCTGGTGTGGGACAAAGTACTGATGAAAAGGCCGGGGACCAGGAACCTGTTCAGCTACGTATTCTGGATGGGGGCCTTGAGTGTCTTCGGGGTGGTATTGGTGCCGTTCGGGTACAAGTCTGGCCCACTCTGGCTGATCGGGCTCGCCTTCGGCGTCGGGGTGGTGGACCTGATCGCCACTTTCTTTTATTACGAAGCGCTGAAGATGGGCGAGGCATCGGAATCGCTCGCGGTGGTAGGCGGCTTCACGCCGGTCGCGACGCTGGCTTTCAGTTATGCCTTGCTATCACACCAAATCAAAGGCGGCGAATTGATCGGCTTTGCGCTGATGACGGCAGGCGGATTCGCGATGTTTTTATCGGAAAATTTTCCATTAAAGAAAATGCTGCCCCCAGTGATCTTGGCGGCTGGCTTATTCGGCCTGGTTACCGTGTCGACCAAAGTCGTTTACAACCACACGAACTTCGTGACCGGCTACGTATGGTTCACGATCGGAACGTTTGCCGGCTCAATGGCACTCTTGATTCCTCGATCCTGGCGCAAGCAGATTTTTGCTGAATCAGGCCAGGGCAGCCCTCAAAATCGTTTTTGGTACTTTGTAAATCGATTTGTGGCGGGGCTGGGATCATTTCTGGTGGTTTACGCGATCAGTTTGACGCATCCCGAGTTGGTGACCGCGATTTCCGGAGTGCGCTTCGGGGTGATTTTCGTCGGCGCATACTTGCTGACGAAACTGAAGCCATCGTGGCTATCGGAAGATTTCAGCGGATGGCAGCTTACGACGAAAACGTTCGCCACCTGCCTCGTGGTGGCCGGGCTGGCGATCACGAGCCTTAGCGGTGGGAGCAAAGCAGCTGGTGGCAGTCCGGCGGCAATCGTGCGGCCGGCTCCCAGTTCGGAATGGCAGTCGACGGCGGCTTATTTGGAATCTAGAGCGCCTTCGTGCGCGCTTCCTTGTGCCGCAAAGTAATAGTTTTGTAACAGCTTCCTCATAACCCCCCTGTTTGCATTCGATCCACAGAAATCTCGGCCCTTCTAAGGTAGATACCTTACGAGGAATGCAGGCTAACACTTGCTCCGCTTTCTGCGGTTGTTATATGGTGAGGTCACCGCACGAATTTGTGTGGGTATGCCGCACCGACGCTCGTCGGTGAGTTGGAGAATGCGCAGTGCCAGACGCATTGGCTGTTGAACGTCTACATTTCGTCTTCACCGTAATTCTCCATTACATTTTCTCGCCGTTCACGATGGGACAGGCGGTTGTTGATTTTAGTTTCGGGGACGATTGTGCTGCGAATCGAGGAAGAGCGATCGACTCGAGCAGCCAGATTCGCGTCTGCGCACGGATTGTGGGAATGAGCTTCGCTGAGCAGGGCCCCGCGGAGGCCTAGAAAGGAGAGCGATGGGAACGATTTGGTTTTGCCTGGTGGCGGTCATGCTGGCCGGGTACGTGGTGCTCGACGGCTTTGATCTGGGAGTAGGAGTCCTGCACTTATGGATTACGCGCAACGATGCCGAGCGGCGCGTGATGCTTCGTTCGATCGGGCCCGTGTGGGATGGAAACGAAGTATGGCTCGTGGCGGCGGGCGGAACGCTCTACTTCGCTTTTCCGTCGCTTTATGCCGAGGGTCTGAACGGATTTTATCTGCCACTAATAACGGTTTTTTCGCTGCTGGTAATTCGCGGAATTTCCGTGGAGTTTCGAAGCCGTGCGGGTGGCCGGATCTGGTCGCGCTTGTGGGACGCCGGATTTGCGTTCGCCAGCGCTTTGCTGGCAGTGTTCTACGGAGTGGCGCTTGGGAACGTGGTTCGCGGGGTGCCGCTGAATAGCACAGGACACTTTTTCGAGCCGCTGTGGACGAACTTTCAGCCTGTTGGTCATACGGGAATTCTCGACTGGTATACGGTAATTGTAGGCGTGGTAGCTTTGGCGGCGCTCACGTTACATGGGGCAAGCTGGCTCGCGGTAAAAACGGAAGGCGAGTTTCGCAATCGGGCCACGAAATGCGCGTCGATGATCTGGTGGGTTGTATTCGCGCTGACCGCCGTGATTACGATTATCAGCTCCCAAATGCTGCCGCAGCTGTTCTTAAGCTTCCGCGACCGTCCATGGGGCATTATCTTTCCGATCCTTGCGCTGACGGGGCTGTTCGGAATCAAATGGTTCAACCACGCCAGACAGGAGGGAATGTCGTTCGGATCGTCCTGCGCGTATCTGGTGGGGATGTTGACCAGCGTGACGTTCAGCTTGTATCCCAACGTACTCCCTTCAAGCTTGAATCCATTTCAAGCGCTGACGGTTGCGAATTCCAAGGCGGCCGATCACGGTTTGAAAATCGGATTAATCTGGTGGGCTATCGGGATCGCGATGGCATCGGGCTACACGATTCATGCGTATCGAAGCTTCGCTGGAAAATTCAGCGTGCGTGAGGCGGAGATGAAGAAAGGCGAGGAGCGCGAACATCTGGTCACGGCTCCTCGCTAATTTGCCCGACTAGAGAGGCATGGGGCTGAAGATTTGCGTGAGGTAATCTGGCTTGCTGGAGTCCCGCTCGAGATGGGCGTAGCGTAAGCCGCCGTGATAATTAATGGAGTCGGTCTGGAACTGCGGCCCATTGGCCACCATTAGCTCGATCGGAACCGAACTCGATTTTGCAGCCGTAATAGCCGCCGTAAGGGTCTCCGGGGTGAATGCCTTTCGATCAACTGCGGTGACTTTCATTCCCGGGCCGATGCCCGCGTCGTACGCCGGACTTCCATGGATCACATCAATCACGTTGCCGTTGTCCCCTAGCAGCAGTCCGATCGAGAGCGTTGTATCCAGGCGGTGTCTCACAGCGGCGATTGCTTGATGATACTGGTTGGGCTGGTCGGAGTAGACGAGCTTCCATCCGCTATTGGCCACCGATTCCGTGGGCGTATCCGGTGAAAGGGAATCGAGCCGCTTGCGCAGGAAGGCCGCCCAATCGTAGGGAGCGACGGTATTCAGAGTGGAGACGATATCGTCGAACGTGTAGGTTTTAAGTGCCGGCTTCCCGCCGGGACCGCCGTAAAAAATGCGGCAGAAATCGTTCATCGATTTTTGGTCGTTGGTCAGGCGGCGAATAGTGGTGTCCACATCGAGCCAGAGCAGTTCGCCTTCCGCGTAAAAATCCGTGCCGCGGCGCCAATTTGACCAGTCGGCACCGGCGTCGTACAGAACGGAAGCGAAATCGGCGGTGTCTTGTAGAGGACGCCATGCACGACCGGGCCGATTGGCCGCTTGGCCTGCGACTTCGGCGAGAGCTTCGCGGGCCATTTCGGGGTCCCAAAACCCGGCACGGGCGGTGAGTACTTCGCCATAGTATTCGGTAAGGCCTTCATAGACCCACAACAGATCATCTTTCATTGGCGTTTGGAAATCGGGCGTGGCCAGGTCCGCGGGGCGGCGAAATTTGCCATTCCACGAGTGCGTGAATTCGTGCGGAATCAGGTCGGAGAAAATGATAAGCGTGTTGGGATCGGTGAGGCTGCGCGCGTAGCTCCGATCATCGCTCGATTCATGGTGCTCGAGTCCGAAATGCGCTACCTGGTCGCTGAGCGTGAGAAGAAAATGGTAATCGCGATAGTGGCGGACGTTTCCAAAGAGCGGACCGGTCTGCGCGACAAGCTTGCGAAAATCCTTTTCGGTTTCGGGCGTCATGTCGAGGTCGGCCGGATTATCCGAAACGATATCCATTTCGTGGCTTGGCTTCTGGCCGGGCGTGAGCTCGATTCTCCGGAAGTAGCGGCCAGCGAGCACCGGGGAGTCAACCAGAGCATTCAGCGGAACTGGAGAAAAGTCGATGGTATTGCCGTTCCGCTTGGATACTGGCAAAGCAGTGCCGAATTGCCAGCCGTGAGGAATTTCCAGGCTGGGCACGAACGTGATTTCGCGAGAAGAGAATCCGGCGGGATAGAGCAGCACCTGGTTCCAGCTCATCACGTCCAGAGCGGCGGTGGCAGAAGCGCCGGATGAAAATCCAGAATTGGGCGCGGACAGCAGGAAATCCATCGCGACATCGAGAGTGTGCACGCCCGCGGGTATATTGAGGTGGAACTCAAACATGTCGATCAGATCGCGGCGCCACGGCAAGGTTTTTCCATCGGCTTTGAAAAACAATCCGGCAACATTAATGATCGGCCCGTCGGGCATATGCTCGCCGGGAATCCACTCCGGATAATAGAGAACGAGCGGGCCAGGCTGCACCGGCATTTGCATACGAACGTGCAGTATCTTTTGCGGTGCGTGAGAGGCGTCAACTTCCAGATGGATCGGCCCAAAAGTATCTGCCGCGCGCAGAGGCCGGATAGAACCGCAAGTCACGATTGCCAAAGCTAAGGAAAAGAAGAGGATGCTCCTGCAGAGCGATGAATTCATAGCGCCTCCCATGCGAAAGCGGCACTCGGCGACGGAAGAAAGTTGGACCACGAGCCGATTACGGGCCGCGTCGTTAGATACGCATTTATTAACTACAAATTCTATCCAATTCTACCGAGAACGGCGAAGTGGAAGGCAGGAAAATTCATCAAAACGGGTGCCGGGCGTCCGGTTTAGCGTTCGGAGGGTAGGTCGTCAGAGGTCCGAACAGGCGCGAGCGCGGCTCTGGCCGAGCGACCGGACGCCGCGCTCGCGCTGCCATTCAGATGGCACCCAATCGAGGGCTAGTGTTGTCCTCCCGATTTAGCTGCGAGCGCTTTTAAGTCCTGGGCGGCAGGCGCTTCGACGTACTCCCAATTATTGCCTTCGTTCCATGGGCCGCGCGCATCGACGTCGCCGTGTTCGCCCTTTCCTGTGGAATCGTCGAAATACTTATTTACCCACTTAGGATCCGGATCGATTTCGCCGATCTTGAGGGGGTTCTTTCCCATGCTGTCTAGCGCCAGCATGAACGCCTTCATGTGCGTGATTTCGCGAGTCATCAGGAACTTCAAGGCGTCGATCGAGCCAGCATCCTGAGTGTGGTTGATCAGACGTTCGTATACGATCTTCGCGCGCGCTTCAGCCGCGATGTCGCTGCGAAGATCCACGTCCAGCTCGCCGGTGATTTTAAGATAGTCGGCTGTCCACGGATCGCCCATCGAATTGTAGAGATTTACGCCGCCGCCTCCTGCGATCGCGATCAGAGGGTCGGCCTCAGCTGCGTTGCGGTTGGTCTTGAGAGGCTTCAGGTGCATGCGCGCTAGAGTTCCCACCACTTCAAGATGACTCAGTTCCTCGGTGCCGATGTCCATTAGGAGATCTTTGCGTTTGGGGTCCTCACAATTAAGGCCCTGAACGGAATATTGCATGGCAGCGGCAAGCTCGCCGTTGGCGCCGCCGAATTGTTCCAGCAGCATGTTTCCGAAGTGTGGATCGGGTTCGCCCACATTTACCGTGTACATCAACTTCTTCACATGGTGATACATACGTTCTCCCTACGAAAAATGTATGCGGCTCTTGGCTCCGAGTAGACGGGGACAAGTGGCCGCACCGTCGTTGCGCCTTTCATTATGAACAGCGAAATCCGAATTTTCTATCGAGTCTTTGACCTACGGGCACGTTTCCCACAGTCGTGCGAGTTCGCGCTGCCACTCAAGCGGACGCTCACCTATGTCCGCGCGATAGGCGCTTTCCTTGCGCGCGGTCGCGACAGTTGAGTATTTCCGATGGCGGGCGTATAAGTAGGCTCCGCAGAAAGACGTCTTCCGGGGTGGGCGATGAATGCGCGCTTATGTAAGTCCGTGTAAACGCGTCCGTCCGTGTTCTCGGCTGCGTTGCAAAGCGAAAGGCTGCATGGCAGCGAGGAGGTGAGACATGAGTCCACAGCGCAGAGGTGGCGGGTCGAAAGCCAAGGGGAAGAAGCACAATTTCCGGCGCATCGCTACCGAGGAGGCCTTCTCCACTCCGGAGCAAATGGAGGCGATGCGGGAAATTTTGGCGAAGCAGTCGCAATATCACCCCGACTTATTTTTATGGAAAGTTCAGACGGACCCGGACGGGCCGGTAAATAAGGACCTGCTCGATTTGGAAGGCGAGCGGATGAAGATCATGGACCGCGACGGTGTGGATATGCATCTGCTGTCGCTAACGTCCACGGGCGTGCAGATGATGGACGCTGCCCGAGCAACGGACGTCGCGATTTCCTCGAACGACCGCTTGGCTGACGTGATACGGCGCCATCCTACTCGATTCGCCGGCCTTGCGACTGTGCCGCCGCAGGACATTTCCGCCGCAATCAAAGAAACCGAGCGGGCAATTCTTAAACTCAAACTGAACGGAATCATGATCAATTCACATACCAATGGCGAATATTTGAGCGACAAAAAATATTGGCCATTGTTGGAAGCGATCGCTGGGCTCAAAGCGCCGCTCTACATCCATCCGCGCGCGCCGATTCCGGCGATGGCAGAAGCGTACCGCCCGGATCATTTGGAGCATGCGATTTGGGGCTACCAGGCGGAAACGGGCCTGCACGCTCTGCGGTTGATTACCAGCGGCGTCTTCGATTCCATTCCGAATCTGAAGGTGGTACTCGGTCACATGGGAGAGGCGCTTCCCTACTGGATCTATCGTCTTGATTACATGTGGTGCACTGTGGCAATCAAATTTGAAGACCGCACGAAATTGAAGAGAAGGCCCAGCGATTACTTCAAGCAGAATTTCATGATCACCACTAGCGGAATGAACTGGAACCCGACGCTGAAATTCTGCATCGAGGTTCTCAGCGCGGACAACGTCATGTGGGCGATCGATTATCCGTATCAGACTTCGCCGGATGCAGTTAAATTCATGAACACCGCGCCCATCTCGGACGTGGACAAGCACAAGATCTTCCACAAAAACGCGGAGAGGATTTTCCGCATCAAGCCGGAGTAGCCGAACGGCTTTCCTATGATTCAAGAACTTCTCACAAGGAGGCATGGGTCGCAACAACATGGCATCTAGATCATTAAGCGTTGCCGAACTAATCGATCAGCGGCCACTGAGCGCGGTTCAGATATGGACGATTGTGCTTTGCGCGGTGGTGCTGACCATGGACGGCTATCACGCTGTATCGATGGGCTTCGTCACTGCGCCAGTGGCCGCATCCACGCACATTCCCGTCGCGTCGTTTGGGCCAATTCTTTCAATCTCGCTCATTGGCTTGATGATTGCGGCGCTGGGAACGGGACCGATTGCGGATCGGGTCGGCCGAAAGTGGTTAGTGATCGGGTCGGAAGTGGCTTTCGGGCTTTTCTCGATTCTGAATGGGCGGGCGCATACCTACGATGAATTCCTCGTGTACCGCTTTCTCACCGGACTGGGCCTCGGCGGCGCCATGCCGAACGTGGTGGCTCTGGCCTCCGAGTATTCGCCGAGGCGTTTGATGCCGGCGGTTGTATCGATTTTGTTCGTAGGCATGCCGCTGGGCGGCACAATTTGCGGAGTGGCTGCCCGGGAAGTGATCGGTCCGTACGGCTGGCAATGGATTTTTTACATAGGCGGCGCGGTCCCGCTCGCCCTTGCCGTTGTCCTGATCCTGTTTTTGCCCGAATCTGCGCCTTTTCTGGCATCGCGTAAGAAAGATCCCGAGAAAATCGCGAAGCTTTTGCGGCGCATCGCACCGGGAGCCGATCTCAGCCAAGTGGATTTTTCGAAGACGAGTGATGAAGCTGCGCGCAAGGGCGTCCCGGTCAAGCATCTTTTCACGGAGGGCCGGGCGTTCGGAACCATCCTGCTCTGGATTCCGAATTTCATGAACCTGCTGTTGATTTATTTCGTCAATAGCTGGATGCCGACACTTTTGAAGGAGGCAGGCATGACCACTTCGCAAGGAGTGATCGTCACTTCCGCCTTTAACTTTGGCGGGATTTTTGCCTGCTTCCTCGAAGGGCCGCTGATCGAATTCGGCGGCTCATTCTTGATGCTGTTGATTGAGTTTCTGCTCACGGGCGGGGCAATGGTGGGTATCGCTCTGCTCACTCGATCGTTCGCGCTAGCGATCGTGGTAGCACTCATCTCAGGCTTCCTGATTATCGGCACGCAGGCAGGTCTGAACGCGCTGGCGGCGAAATTTTATCCCACGCCAATCCGTTCAACCGGCGTCGGCTGGGCTCTGGGCGTGGGGCGGGTTGGCTCGATCGTGGGTCCGATGCTTGGCGGCATGATGCTCGGAGCAGGGTGGAGGCCGAGGGAAATTATCCTTTCCGCGGCTGTATGCGGCTTCCTCGGATTCGCGGCGATTTTGGCTAGCAAATTCAGCCGCGGCGCCATCACTCCATACGACGCCGATACCGCTACGGCAGAAGTCGTGCCAGGTGGATTTGCGCATTAATTGTTCCGACCTGCAACTTTTCTGCTTGATTGAGGCTAATAATCTGGGCGATGCGATAGAGATTGCCGGTCAAACCCCCGCCGGACGATGGGGCACCGTCGAAATCCGTCCAATCGTGCAAATTCAAGATCTTCCCACCAGCGCATGATCGAAATCGGATGTCGATTTGGTGCTATCTCGCTCGATAAATATGAGCGAGTAAGTCGAGCCGGCAATAACAGCCCGGCGAAATGTCGGGTTGAATCGAAAGGAGAAAGTCATGTTGTTAACTCCATACTTGAACTTCAACGGTCAGTGCGAAGAGGCCTTCAACTTTTACCAGCGCGCGCTTGGCGGAAAAATCGAAGCCATGATATCGCACGAAGGCACTCCGGCAGCGCAGCACGTACCCGCCGATTGGGTGAAGAAAATCATGCACGCGCGGCTGAATATCGATGGACAGGTGCTGATGGGCGCTGATTCGCCGGTGAATAGTTACTCAAAGCCGAAAGGCTTTGCCGTGTCCATTCAGGTGAAGGAGCCGAAAGAGGCCGACCGCATTTTTAGCCAGCTGGCGCAAAACGGAAGCGTCGACATGCCGATCCAGCAAACCTTTTGGGCCGCAAGATTCGGCATGCTGCGGGACAAGTACGGTATTCCGTGGATGATCAACTGCGATCAAGCGCAGTAAACGAGAGCTTGGACCGAGCAGTTTCGCAGCATTTTAACTTCAGTCGAAGGTGGCACATGACGAAATATGTAGAAGCAGTGCAAGGACAGACACATCTCGCGGCGGCGAGCCCATCAAGATCGGCGGTCTGGACAGGCCGCGCGATTACATTCAACTGGCGGCTCATAGCCCGCTTTTCGACAATTCGTTTCCAGTGATTTTCGGCGTGCTCGTCTGGGCCGGCCTTTTCCTTCGCGATGCGGAACTTCGCGCGATGATTCCGTGGCGCGCAAAAGGCGCGCAGGTGTAAACGGTGACGTTATCCAAATTTCGAAGGGAGATATCCATGCATAGCGTCTACCCGTGTTTGTGGTTCGATGGCAACGCCGAAGAGGCCGCTAGTTTTTACACTTCAATTTTCAACAATTCAAAAATCGGCGCGATCAGCCGCTATGGGGAGGACGCCGCCAATGCTGCTGGAAGGCCTGTGGGTTCGGCGATGGTGGTGATTTTTCAGATCAATGGCCAGGATTTCATGGGGCTCAACGGTGGGCCACAATTCAAATTCAGCGAGGCCGTTTCGTTCGTGGCGAACTGCGAGTCGCAGGAAGAAGTCGGTCAGCTCTGGGAAAAGCTTTCTGCTGGCGGCAAAAAGGACCGCTGCGGATGGCTGAAGGACAAATTCGGCCTGTCGTGGCAGATCGTTCCGACGACGTTGGCCAGGTTGATGAGCGATCCCAACCCTCAAAAGCGCAGTCGCGTGATGCAAGCGCTGCTTCAAATGGACAAGCTCGACATCAGCGCCCTGGAGCGCGCCTACTATGCGGAGCCCGCTTCGGATTAGCCGCACTCAGCCGTGCCTCGATCGCGCGACCTCCGCACTCGCGTGCAACGTAGTCCATGCCGCCGCTCGTGGCACTTCTGCGAAATTTACGTGGCTGCGCAAGTATGCCTTCTGGCAAAATGTCCAATCGATCGAAGTGTGCCGGTGCGATCCGGAGGCAGCCGTTGCCATTTGCTAAGAAGGTTTTCCGCTCCGTTGCCGTTGCCGTCGTTTCGCTAACATCATTAGTTCTTGCAGCGCGAGCGCAGCAGATGCCCACGCGCGACATGACGCTGATCGTGGACGAATCGCAAGCGCCGCGCCGCATCGCTTTCGCTCATGAAGAAATTCAGGTGCGGCCCGGGATTGTCGAGCTCGCATACCCGAAATGGATTCCGGGAGAGCACGGCCCCACCGGACCGATCTACGACATGGCCGCTCTTCGCATCCACGCAGGCAACACTACGCTGACGTGGAAACGCGACCCCGGCCGGATTTTCGAATTTCGAGTGCAGGTCCCTGAAGGCGTCGACCGCATCACAGTTGACTTCGATACGTTGTTGCAAAACACGATTTCAGCGCACCAAATGCTACTCGCGTGGAACACGGTGGTGCTGTATCCGCTCGGCATCGACAAGCTTAAGCTGATGGTTCAGCCATCGCTAATTTTGCCGCCGGGTTGGAAACAGGGAAGCTCATTGCACGTCACCAGGGAATCCGGTGATCGCATAGACTTCGCTCCGCTCTCGCTTGAGCGGCTCATCGACTCGCCGGTGTTGGCTGGTGAATATTTTCGCGCCGTCCCGCTGACCTCTGTGTGGCCTGCCGAGCTGGACATCACCGGCGATAACCGATCGGCCGTTGATGATGCAGATAAAGCCCACGCTTTCGAGCTGTTTGGAAAGCTGGTCGATCAGGATCGCGCCATGTTTGGATATCGGCACTGGGACAAGATGCACCTGCTGGTCTCGCAAAGCGCCTCGGATCCTTACGACGGCCTCGAGCATGAAGATTCACCGTGGGATGCGATTGGCGATGCGGGTCTGTCAAAGCAAAGTGTTCTGCAAATGCTAGGCTGGCCGCTGCTCGCGCACGAACAATCGCACTCGTGGTGCGGAAAGTACCGGCGACCGGCGGAGCTCTATTCGAAAACTGACTTCCAGGGCCCGGAGCGCACCTCTTTGCTTTGGGTCTACGAGGGGCTCAACGAATACATCGGCATGTTGCTAGCCACGCGCGCTGGATTCAATGATCCAGCGTACATGCGCGATTATCTCGCTCGCACCACCGCGGATTTCATCGGAGAGTCCGGGCGCAAGTACACGTCAGTGGACGACACTGCCACGGATGATTGGGTGCTGCGCACCGTCGATGGCGGTTGGTCGTCAATTCGCCGCAGCCAGGATTATTACGACGAAGGCGCCCTGACGTGGCTGCTAGCGGACGACATCATCCGCACACAATCGCACGGGCAGAAGTCGCTCGATGACTTTCTGCGCAGCTTCCTCGGCCAGCGCAATACCGGACCAATCGTCGTTCCGTACACGCGGCAGGATGTGGAGGCGGCGCTATCGGCTGTGTGGCCATACGATTGGCACTCATTTTTCGAAAAGCGCATTTACGACGTGAACGACAATCCTCCGACGGAAGGCTTGGAGGCTGCGGGCTGGCGCGTCGTCTACAATTCCACGCCGAATACCGCGGGTTTTGCGGCCGCAGCCGGTCCAGTAGGTTACGATGCCGCATATTCCATCGGAATCAAGTTAAGGGACGACGGCTCGATTTCCGATGTCTGGCAGGAGACCCCCGCATACGCGGCGGGACTTGGCCCGCATATGAAAATTTTGGCCGTCGATGGCCACGCCTACTCGGCCGACGTGCTGAACGACGCGATTGCCCATCCACAAGACGGCAAGATTTCTATCGTCGCTCAAAACTACGATTCGGTGCGGACCTACGAACTTCACTATGCCGGCGGAGTGCGCTTCCCCCATCTGGAGCGTATCCCCGGCACTCATGACTACCTTACAGAAATTCTGGCAACTAAAATCGCTGCTGCGCACTGAAGAGACTGAATTTCTCCGGCGCCAGGACGTTCCTCCAGCCTGAGACCCATGGCCTCCTTCTATTCACCGTCAGTTATGCGCTGGCTGAGAATGGCTTGAAACCAAAAAGCATGGAGGCCCACACTCTAGCGATGTATATTCTTTGGCCAGAAAGTTATGTTCACTCCGGAGGTCCAGTCAGATTGAGAAGACGCTGCCAAAATCGGTGCCAACCATCGTTCATACTGAAGCGAGCCAGAAATACTTAGATCGTTTCTCAGCCACCAGTTAACCTTTACCGACCCATCCGTAATGGACTCACCCTTCGGAACGAAGTCCTTTGAGATCGTTGCGTGTCTGTAACCAAACTGCACGGAGTTCTTCGGACTGGCCCAATACGTCATCCAGCCCTGGAATCCAGTTCCTTCCCTGCCAATCCAGCTGCCGATAAGATTTCCTTTGTTCGTGTACAAGTCACGGTAGAAGCCATCGAAATAGACGTAGTGACCTCCATTCTCGCCATTGGGAGCATCGGTATAAACTGCTTCGCCGCGCAAATCGAATTTTCGCAGCCCGGGCAGCCGAGGCATATAGAATCCAGCACTTAGAGCCGCACGTGGTGGATTCGCAATCGGCGAGGGGTCATCGTCTGAAAGAGCGTCGCCATAAATTGTGAGCCGATTGCGCAGGTAAGGCAGCGCGTAGGAGGCATCAAAACCGCCCATCCGTTTGCCAGGATTCTGGTCTGGCGGCTCGCCATAGCCGGACGTGAACATCGTGTAGCTACGGAAGAGCGAGAGGAAAGTAAGCGGCCGTCCCACGCCGCTGAATTCAGCGGTGCGACTGAATCCGAGCTCAAGGTTGGGTGTTGGTTTGAACGAAATCTTCTCACCATGTATCAGCGGACGCGGTGGAAAGTCGTTTCCGGAAAGCTTGCCGAAAAACGCATCGAGCTTGACGGGGCCGAGGAGTCGAAATATCCAAGGAAGCTCGAACGGGATAACGCGGCTCGCTCTGAACATATAGATCGGCTCCGCGTTATCGCTGAACATGAGCGCGCCCCCTTGATCCGGGCCCCACCAAAGGCTCTGTTTGCCGAACGACAACTCCCATCCAGCAAGATTCACCCCGACGTACGTATCCAACAAGCGGAACTGATTTGCGGCTGCGGTAGGTGTGGAGGGCTCAAGAGGATTTTCGTCGATCGTAGCGATGAATTGGCGCACCGCAAGCGGGTAGGGCGACGCGGACGGTGCGTGCTGAAACTCCTCGCGTGTATAGATTACGAATCGGCCAGCAGAAGCGTATGCGGAGAACCCGTCGTAGCTATTGAAGCCTCCCTCATATGGGCGACCGAAATTATTGACGATGGTCTGTCCGAAATGATAGCTATCGTTTAGCGGAGAGCCTTTTATACCGGTAACGTCTGCGTAGACTGATTCGATATTGGCCGAGGGCTTCCGGGAGGCCGCGAATTCAGGCTCAAATTCTGCCAGCAACACCGCGTACATCTGCCGCACATCCGGGGGCGAATCGTCTGTAATGTTATTTCCAGCCTCGGAGACCAGTTCTGCACACTCGCCGCGGGTCCAAGGACGTATCCCGAGAAATTCCGCATGAATGTAACCTAGGGCTGCTAACCGGTCGAATACCGGGTATACCCAACTGTCGAGCTCAACGAAAGGGAGGGCCGGTCCCGTAGGACTCATTTGATCCGCTGGATACGTCGGCGGGACAGCGGGGTCCGTCGAAACTTTTTGCGCGCATGCCCGCGTAGCACCGAAACAAAAAAACAGGAGTAGAAGTAACGGCGTTGCCTTGCTATTCAACCGACTCGGTCTCCAAAGCCATCGCCATGCTCCCACGTTCATCAGCCCATTCCGGCACCCGAACGGCGCTCCGATTCGGCATGGCGTGCCAGCGCGTCGGCTTAGGAGAAAGACAGGCGGCCGCCGTCTTCCAGATAATGATGAAGTCAGACGCAAAGGATGCCTTGCGCATGTAACGTCGGTCGAGCCTCGCCTTGCGCGGCCTGATCTCCGAGTCGTAAAAAGTATCCAACTCATCGCCGGGGACATCCTGCAGCATCTCTTCTTCGTGTCGAAATGCAAGTGTCGCTAGGCCGGTGATTCCTGGACGGTACCGCCAATCACTCGCGACGGAATATTCAGGCAATTTGGGGCGCGGACCCACGAGGCTCATATCGCCGCGCAGAACATTGTAGAACTGCGGGATCTCATCCAGTTTTAGCTTGCGCAAGATTTTGCCTACGAAGGTAAGACGAGTATCCCCGTTCCTAGTCAAGCCGGGGCCTGTTTTATCGTTCTGCGCGACCATAGTGCGAAACTTGTATACCGTGAAGAGCCTTCCGTTAAGGCCGACGCGCTTTTGGCGAAAGAGTGCGGGGCCTTTTGAGGTAAGCCTCACTACGATACACACAATCGCTCCGATGACAAAAGTAGAAGCAAGGATAATCAACGAGACGATTATATCGAATGCCCGTTTCTTCGGAGACTTGCTCCAACCGTGGCCGTCCAAGATGGCACCTCCACCGCACCCGTTATCTAACATTCTCGGGAAGCGTACCGCCGTACTAATTCATCGATAGCCCAACAGATAGTCGACTCGGCTAAAATCCGGCCCACACCAAGTTCGACCGCGCGGGGAAGTGAAGTCGAGGTTAGTTACTCGTATACCCAGGCTCTAAGAAGAGCCCGGTAATGATGCAGCAGATAAGCACTTCGACTACGTCGTCCGTTCCTTCCCCGTTTGCATACTAATTCGCCATCATTGCCCGAGGCAAGAGCAAATCTCTGCTTTAGCACATTTTAATAAACAGGGCATTCTTAACGGATGGCAATCACCGCCGCAGCCACCGATACTTGCGCAGCTACCGTTGCCCAATCCCGGATAGCTTTTCCAACACCGCCCACTCGAAGCTTCGGAGGAATTACGATTGTATCGCCCGGAAGTACCAGTAGCGATCTCACGTTCTTGTGCCACCAACCGTACTCGGGAACTGAGCCGCTAAGAACGGAGCCGTTTGCCCGCACAAGCAGAACGTGCTTTATATCTGAATTTCCGGTGCCGTTCCCTGCTTCTTGCAAGTAGTAAGCTACCGTCGCACCTTTCCGGTAGACAAACGAGCTTTGGTTAAACACGGTTCCGACCACGCTTACAACTTGGCTTTTGGGAGGGACGAAAAGGCTGTCCCCGTCCTCCATAAAGATTGGCGGGACAGCTGCCACTGTGTCCGCTGTTGGTGTCAAGGCGAGCACGACGCGACCGGTCGCCTTTGCGGACCTCAATTCCCGCACGAGCGCCTCTTGCGCCGCTGATTGTGCGGAGAGCGCTGTAGTTTGATCCGGATTCGATCGGGCATTTGCAATTGACAGCTCCTGAACTTGCTGTTCCATTTGAGAAGCTGTCCTGTCGAGCGCCGCCTGTTGATCGAGGCGAGCCGATTCCCGCGTGAATTGTGCGCCATACAAGTAGGCGTTCGGCGTCACCCCCCCCGCCAGCCTCAGGAGGTCCTGTAACGTCTGACCGTGCTTTACTCGATAGACACCCGGCACTTTTACTTCACCTTCGACGCGTACAAAGATCGTCTGCTCAGTCTCCGGCACCGCTATGTCCTTTTGCGAAAAGATCGTCACGATGTCGCCGGGTTCTAGCGCCAGATTTGCAGCTGGATCGTCTTCAAGCACGGCTTTTCGCAGCGAAAACGGGATGAGCCGCGTGGACAAATCTACGGGATCGAGTCGCTGAATGACGGCGTAATCCCAATTAATTTCCGGCGCGACGAGCTTTACCTCCGTTCGCAACCGCGAGGAAGTGATTCTTGTCTGCGTCGCCGATGGACCTGCCGTCTGCGAAGAAGGAGGTTGCGTGGCTTCTCCAGCCGGCGTTCGATAATTCGAGGGTGCATTCCAGTTCGCGGCGCCATTTTCGGTCTGCATGGGAGTTTGCTGCTCCTCGTTTGGAAGAGCACGGCCCGCGATTTCGCTACCCTCGGGGCCTTGCGAACCCATTCGCTGGCGCCGTTGTGGCGTTGCGGCATAATCCGTAGCAGCTCCGTTTACAAGGTTGTTTTCAGCTCTCCAGTACTCTCTTGTGAGGAGCATCTCTTTGTTGGGGATCAGATCGCGAACCCTCATCCCCTGGTGCCACGGATACCGTCCAGGATTCGCGACATTGCCACGAAGCGTGACGGCGTTGTCGAATCGCGGCACGATCGACAAGATGTGAATGATGTCTCCACCCTTCACTTGTTCGCTCGCAGCCTGGCCGAGAGAGTACTCAACCACGCTACGCACTTCGTGTTTGTCGATCCGTTCGATTGTCAGCCTGGTCGCATCGGCCACTTCGTTCAATCCGCCTGCCAAGGCGATTGCATCAGCCAAACTATCCTGGCTATTTCGCAGTTCGTAGATGGCAGGCACATTCACGCTGCCAGACACCGCTATCTGTGGTCCCACGGGCGGTATGTAGATCACGTCGCCAGGCAGCAGCTGTACATCATTCGACTTGTCGCCCTTGAGCAAGAGATCGTACAAATCGAAGTCCGCAATAAGCGCGCCGTCGCGTTTGAGTTCGATGTGCCGCATCGAACCCGCAGATGACGGACCGCCGGTAGCGAATACAGCATTCACCAGCGTGCTGAGCGAACTGATCGTGTACCTCCCGGGAGTACGAGCGTCGCCGGTCACGTAGACATCGATTGACCGTAGCTTGCCGAGTGTTACGGCCACATTAAAATTCCGATAGATTCTGGCGATTTGCTGGCGCAGGAACTCGTTGAGATCCTTGAACTGGACCCCCGCCACGGTAACGCTGCCCACTTTGGGAATATAGATTGTGCCGTCCCGGTCCACAGAAGCGCGTAATTCGACGTTAATCTGCCCCCAAATCTGTACGTAAAGCTCGTCTCCAGGACCAATCACGTAATTTGCCGGTACTGGCACGTTCAAGAGCGGTGCAAAAGTACTGGGCGGCTGGCGGAAAAGGCTGCTCCCATAGATCGGCAGCATCCGGCCAACCGAGTTAGCCACCATGAGTTGAAATTCTGTCGGTGGTTGAGGCTTGTTCGGGAACCTGGGGAAAAGAGCCGGCTGCTCATACGGCGTCCTGGGACCGGTAGTGAAGGTGGACGGAGGACGCATTCCGTTCGGGAGTCCCTGCTGCTGACCGGGAGACGCCGTCCCACCATTGGTCAACTGGTTGCATTCGGGCAATTCCGGATTCGCCTCGCATTGTTCCAGCGTCGGAGTCTGCGACTGCGATGGATACTGCGATTGAGATTGCGACTGAGACTCCGATTGCCCCGAGTTGGCGTTCTGAGCGCGCGAAGTCGGCGCGCTAATCACGAAAATCAATAGCAGCATCCCGGTGCCGACCGCATTACGGCGTCGTGTCATTATCATCCTTCCAATTTGACTGTTCCCATCGCTCCCACGCCCTGAAGCACGTCCCAAGACCGGAAAGTTCTTACCGCCAGCACCACGCCCACAATTCCCGTGCAGAAGAGGTAAACGACCGCCAGTCCGGCGCTGCCCCAGGCCCGCACGACCGCCAGCGCAAACAAAAGCGTCAGCGTGGCCACTACGATCGACTGCACTAGGAAAGGCTCGCGCTTAAAGGATCGCAGGTAGATTGCCATGGTTTGCACAGCAAAACGCCCTCCTGTGCCAAGAATGAGCACACCGAAGACCCAAGGCGCCACCATTCGCGCGGCCAGCCGGGGAACGACGTAGTGCAGCCCAATGATGCCCGCCTCGCAGGCTACTGACATTCCCACGAGCACCGCCGAGGACTGCCGAAAAGTCCGAAAGAAATATTCGCGAAGCTCCGAAAGACGTCCACCGCTCACCATCTGTCCGAATGGAGCAGCTTTCGTTGACGTCCACGCCAGCGCAAGGATGAAAAGATAGCCGACGATGCTTAACGACATTCCCATCTGGCCCGCTTCCACCGGACCGCGGAAAGCGAATAGCAACGGCGTAAAAACCTGCATCGTGAAGTAGGCGCACAGCCAGCTGACGGCGATCTGCCACTGAAACGACCAGACTTCCCGTCGCCAGGAAACGGCATGATCGCCGGCCTTGTAGCGCAAGAGCCCAAGCAAGAGGCGCCGCCGCGTCCAGATAAAAACCGCCGCGACGCCAGTGTATCCAAGCATTACCATTGCCGGCGCGTAAAGCCCATGGCCCGCAGCGAGCGAAGTCCACGACATCGCGATAATAGCCAGCGATTGCCAGAATCTCGCGTTGGCGACCTCTCGCACTTGGCCGCAGCCTTCCAAGAATGAGAAAAAAGGGTCCAGCAGGAACAGCAGCGCGCAAGCGCACACCGCTACGATCCAGGGACCTAACCATGCGACGTGCGTCTCTTTGGCGCGGAGAGAAAAGAAGAGGATGCCTCCGGGCAGCAGCACGACCCACATCACGGCTGCAGCAGCTGCATACCATCGAAGCGTTTTCTGCAGAATCGAGGCCAACCTCGCGTGAGCAACCGGGTCGCCCTCGATCGTGCCGTCAGCCTGGAGAACCAAATGAATGCGCTCGTGCGCTGCCATTTGCAGCACTACGAATGAAAACCCCAGCTCGAACACCGTCTGCAGCGCCACGAGACCAAGAATCGTGTAGTAGTAGCCCTGTTCGATAGGGCTAAGGAAGTGGACGATCAGCAGAACCGTTCCAGTGCTGCCGACGATGCCGCACAATCGTGCCAGAACCGTATAGGCTACCGCGCCATCCAAGCCAACAATATGCTTTAGGCGCAAGATCGCGCGGTTCGTCAAAGCGTCGTGCCTTTCTGCCTTAAGAAAGCCCGATAGATAATTGGCCGCACTGCTGCGGGCATCACCCGAATGGGAGCGCGGACCAATAGGCTCAACGCAAATTCAGATGCGGAAATAAAGCCGATCTTCCAAAAGTGACGATAGAGCTGGATCTCGGCCGCCATGTAGCGAATGCCGCCACGCCTGCGGGCCATTCCACTTCCACAACGTGCGAGCACCAGGATTTCGGGAATATTCTGAATGTCCATATCCTGCGTCAACATGCGGACCCATAAGTCGTAATCCTCCAAACCGGGAACATGACGATAGCCGCCCGTTGCCAGGACCGCTGATCTCCGGAACATGACGGTCATGTGATTTAGCGGATTTCTAAATTTCGCGAACCTCCTAACCTGTGCGCCGTCGCACGGTAGCCTCCGAACGGCCGCGATCGTGCCGGGATCGGTGAAGAACTCACCTACAGCTGCACCAACAGCGGCGACCTTCGGGTTCTCTTCCAGAAAAAGAAGCTGTCTTTCGAACCTGTGGGCCAGGCAAATGTCGTCTGAATCCATGCGCGCGATGAGTTCATTCCGGCACGCACGAAGGCCGACGCTCAGTGCGGGGCCGAGGCCGAGATTCTTTGCCAGTTGCACAGTCGCGATAGGCAGCGTTCTTTCGTAAGACGCGAGTACGGACTCCAGGTCCTCGCCCAGCGGGCCATCCCTCACGATCACCACTTCGTCTGCCTGGACGTTCTGCGCAACTAGACTATCCAAAGATTGCCGCAGAAAATCCGGCTCCTCCTTGTTGTATACCGACATGAGCACAGATAGGCCCATTACGCGTCTCCTCAAAGTTGGTCGTACAGACTTTGGTAATCCGCAGCCATTCGGGCGTCCGAGATCGCGTAGAGAGATTCTGGCGGCAGCACGGGTCTCTGATGCGTCAGTTCGGCGGCGCACTTGTCAAGGGCTACGGAGATTGAAGGGAAGTCGTGCCCGCCCATTAGGCGGACCTGCTTAGGGAAAAGGTCGCACACCCTCCGATGATATGGAATGTCTGACAAGAGCAGCCGCAAACCAGTTGCGCACGCCTCCGACACTGCGAGCGCAAAGCCCTCCGACACTGATGCTGATATCAGAACGTCGGCCGCCCTCATCAATTCGTTGGTATCGTGGCGGAAGCCTAGAAACAAGACGTTCGGCGCTCCGGAAGCGATGGACCTGCACTGCGCCTCCATAGGCCCGCTTCCAGCTAGCGCGAGGATTGCGCCCTGCGACATTTGGGAGCCTAGAAATCCGCGAACGACATCGACCGCCCGCTTGCGCCGGCTCAGCACGCTAGCGTGCACGACGACGACCTTGTCGAGCGGCCAACCGAATCTCGCCCGGAGGTCGCGAATTTCCTGCTCATCGGCGGGTGGTCGGTACTGTGACAAACTTATACCGTTCTCGATGGTGTCCGAGCGCAGCAAAAAGGTGCCTGCACGCCGGCGCACGGGTTCTGAAACGCAGACGACCTTTGTGAACGAGCGTAGGGCAATAAAATTCGCCGCTGCAAGCGGGTATCCGAGCGGTTTCCCGTACGCCAGCGAGTAATCAACCGGCAGGTCAGAATGGATCGTCGCGACCGTTGGCATGCGAAGCGACGCGCGGGACGTGAAAAACTGGGATCGGACGCAATGGCAATGCACGATGTCCGCGCTGACGAACTTGGCGGCCTTGCGAATAGCCGCTGGCGCCTCCAAGACCGCAAACCTAGGAAGGTTAAGCTGGACGACGGGGACATTCAACTCCCGGAATTCATCAGTCATGCTATCGGATTTCTCTTGGGAGAGAGTCACAGCCACAGACCGATATTTTGCTCTGTCCAAAAGCCGCACCACGCCCAAGACGACATTCACGGGGCCAGTCCGCCTGAGCGTAGATATGACTGTGAGAATCGTTTTCGGCATCAAGCGCTCGTCTTCTCCTTACGGCCCGACCAACCGAGCCTAGCGTCCCAAGCTATTGGCTCGCCCGTGGTGCAGCCTCATTCTCGCGCATGGGCAGTGGTGTAACTTTCTTGAGCGGGAGCCTCGGCGAGAGAATCGTGCCGCGCAGGTATCGAAGCGGCCATTCCAACTGCGCTGGGATAAAGCGCCGCCAGCGTCTAACATCGACAAATCCGCGCGCCGCACGCGCCTCCCACTGCGCGCTGTAATCGCTCTGCTCTATAGGATGGGCAATGCCGTTCGTCTCGGCGATTTTTTGCGCAATCACCATGAGATGCAGTCTCCTGCGATTCGTCAATTCAACACGATGCCCAACAGTCGCAGGGTCAGGCACCTCGTACCACGATGCACCGATCATTTCACAGACAAACATCCGTTTGACATCGAATCCATTGCCAGGGCTAAAGACCCTAAAAAATAATTCCGGACTGAACTGATAGAAGCCGTGACCGAACCAGTTGTTTGCTGGAGAGATGCCTAGGAAATGACCGCCAACCTGTAACATCTTCATGCAGTTCGTTATCGCCTGTGGAAAATTGAATACGTGCTCCAGCGTCCCGCCATCGACGACCACGGTAAATTTTCCGTCAAACCCAACCAGCGGTAGATTGAAGTCGTGCACGTTGGTCGCCGACTCAAAGTCACTAGCATCAAAAGATGAAATTTCCGCCGCTCCGAGGAGGCGAAGAAACGGCTCGGCAAATCCACCGCCAGAGGAGAGCATTTGCCCACATTCCTTCGCCGCGACGTTAATACCGAAATCGTTTAAGTTCTTGGATAGCACTTCTGGGACAACGTGCAATCCCTGGCGTCCAACCATGGCTGTCCGCGAGAAATCAACGCTGCACCGGCGCGCATACAGCAGGAATTTGGTGCCGTTGTCGTCCAATCCCATGTCTCCGCCCCTTTCCCCTCAAGCCGCTCCGCCGCTTATCCGTCGCCGTGCCACGATGCTCCATCGCAGCCTGTCATAGAAATAACGCATGTGCCACGGAGATATCAGCGCCGAAACAGCGAAAAACACGCCGCGCGTCCCCTTTTTGTGAGATGCCAACGCGTTACTGTGAACGCGCTCTCCGACGCGGTACATAGCCGCCTCAAACCGCCGGGTACGCAATGCGGCGTCAAGGCCAGCAACCGAAAAGCTATCAGCGCCTCCCCTTAAGCGTTCCTCGTACAAGCGCCGCACATAGTAGTGAGCTTTGTTTTGGCGCAAGCCGTAGGCGGCATGAGAATTCCCGGCTCTCAGGCGAAACTTCAACAGCTTGTCCGGTAAATTTGCAATCCCCTCTCCCGATGTAACTGCCCGCAGGAGAAAGTCGTAGTCCTCGCACGGGGCGACATCACGGTAGCCGCCAAGTTTGGTGTACAGAGTGCGTCGGGCAAGCCATGTAGGATGAAAACACGGAGTCCCAAATTTCAGGCTGCGCGTGATCGCCGAGTGTTCTATCGGAACAGGAGATGATCCGCGTACATTCCCCTGTTCGTCTATGCTGGCTATCGCAGAACCGACGAGCGCAATATCGGGGTGCTGACGCAGGAACGCAACTTGCCGCTCCAACCTCTCTGGTAGTGCCACATCATCCGCGTCCATTCTCGCTACAAATGCCCCGGTGCAGTATGGCAATCCAGCGTTCAGGGCAAAGACGATTCCCCTGGTCTCGCCGACGTCGACAATCGCC
>JBOGMW010000223.1:0-10775 GCA_050746805.1 Candidatus Acidiferrales bacterium
AGGGCACGATCCTCATCCAACGCCTCGCCGACGTGCTGTACGTCGGAAGGCCGGTCCATGGCGATCCGGACACCACCGTTGGTCTATTTAAACTGACCGACGGCGGCAACGAGGCTGAGCGTGTCCCCGTCGCGCTCGGGCGCGCCTCGGTGAACACCATCGAAATTCTCAAGGGATTGCACGTGGGCGATCAGGTGATCTTGTCGGACATGTCGTCCTACGACAACGACGACCGCGTGGAGCTGAAATGAATTGGCAGACGCATGGCTGGCGATGCGGATCAGGGAAATGAGCGCATCGCTCGCCGGCCGCCAAAACTTCACCCTTTTCGAATCGCTGCTGCAGGACGCTCGATTCGGCGCGCGCGTTTTACGCAGGAGTCCCGGATTCACCATCATCGCGATTCTCACGTTGGCGCTGGGCATCGGCGCTACGACGGCCATTTTCACGGTTGTAGAGAAAGTGCTGCTGAAGCCGTTTACCGGACCCGATCCAGACCACATTGTCATGCTGATGCAGACCTATGTTGGCGGAAGCAGCCCGGTGATTTCGATCCCCAAGTACATGATGTGGCGCGATCAGCCGCGCGTGCTGGACGATGCGGCGCTTTACGGCTTCCCCGGTACGATGCGCGTGAACCTGTTCGCGGGCGACCGGCCGCAGCAATTGAAAGCCACGCAGGTCTCGGCGAATTTTTTCTCCCTCTTCGGCATTCCTTTTGTGAAGGGGGAAGGATTTACGGCGCAGGAGGATTCTCCAGGCGGCCCGGCCGCGGTCGTCATCAGCAGCAGCATGTGGCGGGATCATTTTGGCGTGGATCCGAACATCGTGGGTAAGAGCGTCGATCTGGACAGCACCGATTACACGATCACTGGCGTGATGGCGCCGCTCTACAAACCCGATCTGCCCTTGGGGGACGTATGCCTTCCCCTTCAAGCAGATGCCAACACCGACAATCCTGGTAATGAATTGCTCGGTGTGGCGCGGCTGGAGCCGGGCGTGACTTTGGCAGAAGCCAAAGCCGCCACGCAAGTGATCGCCGAAGAGTTTCGCCGAAAATATCCAAATGATATGGGCCCCAAGAACAGTTTCAGCGTCGAAACAATCCGCCAGGCGAGGGTGGCAGGGACAAGGACCGCACTGCTAGTTCTTTTGGGTGCCGTCGGACTGGTACTTCTGATTGCCTGCGCGAATATCGCTAGCCTTATGCTGGCACGCGCCACTTTGCGCAGGCGCGAGATTTCCGTTCGCGTCGCGCTCGGTGCCAGCCGCGGAAGAATTATCCGGCAAATTCTTACGGAGAGTTTGCTGGTGTCGATCATCGGTGGCGCAGCCGGTCTATTTCTCGGGTACTTTGGGCTCCGCGTGCTTCTATCCGTGAATCCTGTCGCCATCCCCAGAATCGGCGATCATACCCAAGCGATATCGCTCGACTGGCGAATCATGATTTTTGCGTTGGTTGTCTCCTTGCTCGCCGGCGTGATTTCGGGCCTCGTGCCGGCCGTCAAAGCTTCGCGAACGGACTTAGCGGCCGCGATCAACGAGAGTGGCGCCCGAAGCGGCATGCCGGCGCGCCGGGCATCGCGCGTCGATCGGCTCGTCGCTCTCCGGTACGAGTAGGACCAATGGAATTGCCGCGGGTTGCGGAACTTTTTGTAACGGGCAGTCGTTTGACATTGCAGAGTCATAACAGGAGCGAAAGATGAACACAGCGGCCGAGTCTCTAATCCGATTGGAAGGCATTAGTAAAATCTTTCTCACCGACGAAGTGGAAACGCGGGCGCTCAACGGCGTGAATCTCGAGATCAAGAACGGCGAGTTCGTATCCATCGCTGGGCCGTCGGGTTGCGGGAAGTCAACGCTGCTCTCGATTCTGGGCCTGCTCGATTCTCCCAACGAAGGCGTCTACCGGATTCACAATGATGAGGTCGAAAATTTGTCGCTCTCCGACCGCACCCGAATCCGAAACCGCGAGATCGGCTTTGTGTTCCAGGCGTTTAATTTGATTGGCGACCTCACCGTGTATGAAAACGTGGAGCTGCCGCTCACCTATCGCAGCATGGGATCGGCGGAGCGCAGGCAGCGCGTGAACGAGGTGCTGGAACGGGTGCAGATGGCGCATCGCATGAAGCACTATCCCTCGCAACTCTCCGGGGGCCAGCAGCAGCGCGTGGCGGTGGCGCGAGCCTTAGTGGGCCAGCCGGCGATTCTGCTGGCCGACGAGCCCACCGGCAACCTCGACTCGAAAAATAGCGAGGCGGTGATAGACCTGCTCCGCCAATTGCACGCTGATGGTGCGACCATTTGCATGGTCACGCACGATCCGCGATACGCCAGCATCGCCGATCGCACGATTCAGCTGCTGGACGGTTCAATCGTCGAGCAACAAGTTAAATCGGGAGCCGCGTATTCCTGAGTCGGCTGAAAAGGTAGGCGCGCGGGGCCTTTGCGTGTTGGGGTCTAGGGGAAAAAGCCCCGCGCGTTTTGGGGAATTTAGCTGCCTGGCCCGCTCCATCTACATCACCTTGGGAACTTGGTTCCCGTCGTATGAAGCGCGCCGAAGCTGTCATAGCCATCGAAGGTTGCATTTGTCGCGCCAACCACGTTGGCACTCACCGCTGATGAGACTACAAACGTTAGCGGCGCGGTCGTTCGCGCGGCGCGTAATTTTTGCAGCGCAACGCGTCTTTCCGTCGTAAAGCCAAAACCTGTGGGGTTTGTGCGGGTGTTTACTCGGCGGGAATGATTGCGTCCGCTTCGATCTCCACCAACATTTCTGGCGCAATTAACCGGCTTACCTCGACCATTGCAGTCGCGGGGCGAATCTTGCCGAACACTTCGCCGTGAGCGCGGCCAATCTTCTCCCAGTCCGCGATGTTGGTTACGTACATGCGCGTGCGCACCACGTCTTCAAGAGTTGCGCCCGCTTTCAAGAGGGCCGACTCGATGTTATGCAGCGCCTGCACTGTCTGCGCGTACGCATCTCCTTTGCCGACTACCTTGCCTTGCGCATCGGTCGCAGTGGTGCCGGAGACAAAAACATGTTCTCCAATCCGCACCGCGCGCGAATAGCCCACGATGGGCTCCCACGGTGTTCCGGTGGAAATGTTGCGGCGCTCCATTGTTCCTCCTGTGACAGCATCTTAAGGGTAGAAACGCGACCGCAGTTCCGGTGGTATCACAGGGCATAAATCGGACCGCATGCCAAAAACCCGGTAGCGAACTCGCGCCACAAGATTGTAAACCGCGTCTCGGGCAAATCGAGGGACCAGTCGCAGCGCGCTCCCCAGGATTTTCCATCCGCCGCCGAGTCGAGACAGGATGTGAAGAAACGCATCGGATCGCACCAGCGTCGTGCCGCTTTTCGTGATAACGACGATGCTGTCCGGCAGGATATTTCGAGAGCTAGGCGGCACTCGCGCCACGAACGTGTCACCTTGCAGCGGAGCGAAGCGAAACGCGGCGCCGCTACGATCGCGTTTCAGGACGAACTTCACAGCGCCATGGCAAAGCGCGCAATGCCCATCGTAGAACAGCATCTCGGATTGCGAGTGGCCCGCCGGAACGGTATGGGGCGCGGTCATTGAGTGAAAGAATATCATGCGAAGCGGAACGCTCTTTGTCTGCGCCAGCGATCCGTGCTCATGTGTGTAAATTCGGCCCGTGGAAACTGCGCTGGACACCGACCGCCCAAGTATCTAAGCTACTGCGATCTACAGTTGCCCGGGAGAATCGCTGCCGATGAAGTGCAACAACATCCTCGATGCGATCGGCCGCACTCCGCTGATCCGCTTAAATCGCGTCGCAAAGGACGTATCAGCGGAGGTGTACGTCAAAGCCGAATACATGAATCCGGGCGGATCGATGAAGGATCGCATTGCCGTCTGGATGATCGACGAAGCCGAACGGAAGGGCCAACTTCGCCCCGGCGGCACGATCATCGAAGCGACCTCCGGCAACACCGGCATGGGCTTGGCGCTGGTCGCCGCGGTGCGCGGATACAAGACCGTCTTCACCGTCACGGACAAGCAATCGCGAGAGAAGATCGATCTTTTGAAGGCGTTCGGATCGGAAGTGATCGTGTGCCCTACGGCCGTCGAACCCGAAGATTCGCGCAGCTTTTATTCGGTGGCGAAAAAACTCGCGCGCGAAATTCCAAATTCATTTTTTGCGAATCAATACGATAATCCCGCCAATCCTGACGCGCATTATCGCTTCACCGGTCCCGAAATTTGGGACGATACGGAAGGCAAAATCACGCATTTCGTCTGCGGACTGGGTACCGGCGGAACCGCCACCGGGGTGGGCCGCTTTCTGAAGGAGAAAAATCCCGGCGTCAAAATCATCGGCGTCGACCCTTTCGGTTCTCTTTTCTACGAATACGCCAAGACTGGCACGATCGGTAAGGCGTGCACCTATGTGGTGGAGGGAATCGGCGAAGATATCTTGCCGTCGACCATCGATTTCTCGGTGCTCGACGACGTTCTGCAAGTGAACGACGAAGAATGTTTCCTCTGGGCGCGCCGCCTGACCAAGCGCGAAGGCATCTTTACCGGGGGCGCGGGCGGTGGCTGCGTTTCCGCGGCGCTGCGAGTAGCCCGCAATTGTAAGAAGGGCGACCTCGTGCTGGCGTTCCTGCCGGACTCCGGCACTCGCTACCTTAGCAAAATCTACAATGACAGCTGGATGCGCGAGCACGGCTACGCCGAAGCCGAAGTGACGCTCACTGCCGCGGACGTGATTCGCGTGAAGCGCCAGAACGGCAAAACCCGCGAGCCGATTTTCGTCAATCCCAATCGCACGGTCTATCAGGCGCTACAAACGATGCAGCAGCAGGACATTTCGCAGCTCCCTGTTTTCGAGGATGCACAATCCGTCGGAACTATTTTCGAGGATCAGATTTTGAATCTCGCGCTGCAGGGAAAAGATCTCCGCAAGCTGATCGTCCGCGAAGTAATGGGCCAAGCGATTCCAAAAGTGCCCGCGAACGCGCCGGTCGAGCGGCTAACGCATTTGCTGAGCCACGAAAGCCCTGCTGTGTTCGTGGAAATGGAAGGTGGGAAGCTGGAAATCCTCACGAAGTTCGATCTGATGGATACCGTTGCGGGGCTCGTGGGCCAGAAGCGCTGAAGGCAAGTCCTAGCTCGGCGCGCTCGACCCCTCCATGGCCACCTGCGACGCGCGCCCGCTCGGCGCATGCGCGAACGTTCGCCGCACAGATTCCATGAACGCCAGGACCGCCCCGGAACCTTCTCCTTTGCGCCAGGCCATGTGAACTTCTACTTTTGCCTCAGGCTCCTCAAGTGGCACAGCCGCAGCGGCGCATCCCAGCGCCATGCGCGCCGGAGTCTCGTCCGCAACGATGAAAATCCCGCGATGCGCGGCCAGCAACACTGTCTGCACCTCGTCGCTTGGAAGCGGGTCGACCGGTAACTGCACGATTTCCGGAGACACGCCCGCGCGCGCGAAAAGATCGAGCACCTTGTCGTGCAGACTCGCTGACGCGCGGCGATCTTGCAGCAACAGTGTTTCGGCGGCCAGATCTCGTATTCGAACGGATTTGCGCTTCGCCAGCGGGTTCGCGGGATTCACCAGCACCACCAGGCGTTCTTCGAATAGCGGCTCGGACTTCAAGTGAACGCGATCGACCGGCGGGCGCAAAAATCCCACATCGATTTTTCCTTCCACTAACGCCGCGCTTTGGAGCGATGAAAAGATTCCCGTGGATTGAATCTCCACGCGCGGGAATTGCCCAGAATGCTCCACCACCGCGCGGCTCAGCCGTTCTCCCAAATGCAAACCGATGCCGATGCGAACTGTACCGGCTTCGCCATGCTTTGCCTGGCGCGCGCAGTTGGTGAATCGCGCCATTTGTTCCGCCACTATTCTCGCTTCGCGCAAAAATAACCGCCCGGTGTCCGTGAGGATCACTCGACGCCGGTTGCGCACGAAAAGCTGCACGCTAAATTCTTCCTCTAGCTGGCGGATTTGACGGCTTAGCGGCGGCACGGTGATGTGCAGTTCCTCCGCCGCTCTCGAAAAGCTAAGGCACTCGGCTACCGCAATAAAGTAGCGTAGTTGACGCAACTCCATCGGTTACCCCCAATTTGTCACGATAGGTAACACACAATGTCAAAATAAGCAATGGACTTGCTATCAGTTATCGGTTTTAGTGTCGGCATCGATTCGGGGGTAGTTTGCAGTTAAGACGGGTGGCCGTGTCGAAGGGTGGCTGTTTTGGGGGCGACGCCGAACTAACTCTCGCTTGACCCAACCTAGGTCTTTCCTCGTCTGAGTCGCGAACTCTTCTGAATCTGGGTATCGGCGCCAAAGCTCGTGCGTAGAGCCTCGCGCTAGGGAGAGTCCATGAAATTGTTTCGCGCGTTTTTGTTGCTGCTAGCTGTCGCGGCGCTCCTCGCCGTGCATGCGCCGCTGCTGATGGCGCAATCTTCTACCACGGGCGGTTTGACGGGCACCGTCACCGATCCCTCCGGTGCGATTATTTCCGGCGCGACCGTGACCATCACAAGCCTGGGAACAGGACAAGCGCGCACCGTCACCACGGATGCCAACGGCTCGTACAAATTCACACAGTTGCAGCCGGGGAATTACTCGGTCACGTATTCGGCCCCGGGCTTCAAGAGCCTCGAAGTCCCGTCAGTAACAGTCAGCATCACAGAGACGGCAGTGCTGAATCGCAGCCTGCAAGTCGGTGAGCAAACGCAGCAAGTCACTGTCGAATCCACTACGCAGACGATCCAAACGACGAACGCCACGGTTGGCAGCCTCGTGGGATCAAGGACGGTCACGACGCTGCCGCTCAGTTCGCGGAACTACACCAACATCATCGACCTTTCGCCCGGCGTAGTCGTGAACGTCGCCAGCGCCGCAGCCGTCGGCAACGGCACGCAAGACATCAACGTCAACGGCAACGGTTCCGACCAGAACAACTACATGATGGACGGAGCATCAATCACCAACTACGGCAGCGGCGGCGGTGCCCAATCCGGTAACTTCCCCGGCATCGCCATTCCCAACCCGGACGCCATCCAAGAATTCAAAATTCAGACTTCGCAGTACGACGCGGAATACGGCCGCAACCCCGGCGCCAGCGTCAACGTCACCACCAAAGACGGCACCAACAAATTCCACGGCGACGCGTGGGAGTTCTTCCGCAATAGCGCCTTGGATGCCAACGACTTCTTTAACAAGGCGAGCGAGCTGTCTCTCCCGGGTGGAAAGAACAAGCCGGAAACGCTCAACGAGAATATGTTTGGCGGCACTATTGGCGGCCCGATCAAGAAGGATAAGCTGTTTTTCTTCGGCTCATATCAAGGCTTCCGTCAGCTCAACGCCGTCGGGACCAACGGATTCGCCACAGGTCTCAGCACCGGCATCACCCTGTACCCCTTTACCGCTCCGGGAGCAAATGGCGGTCGAGGCAACAGCGTCAGCGGCACAATTCCTCTGGACTATGTCGCAGCGAATTTGCCTTGCGGCTATACAACGTACCGCCAATACCTGGGATGCGCATTCGGCGGAACGGCCATCCTCCCGTTTATCCCGCTCGGCACACACGTTCCCGTAGCGACGGACGGGTCAAATATCAACCAAGTCGCCATAAATCTCCTCCAGTTGCCTGGTCCAAAGGGCAGTGTGAGCCAGGGCTACTATTTCCCGGGTGCCCCCTTTCTTAGCAGTGGCCTGCCGGCCATAACCAACAGCGCCGTTGCTGCTGTACCGACCCGCGCTAACGAAGATCAGTACCTGGGCAACATCGAGTATGTCGTCAATTCCAAGAACACGCTCTTCCAGAAATTTTTCTATTCCAAGGACCCGCAAAACCAATCGTTCACGTGCTTGGACGGCATCGGAAATTTGGTGAATAGCTGCGCTCCTGGCGCGCCCGAGGACGTCAACTATACGTCGTTGAACGAAACCCTTAAGCTCACCACCGTCGCCACGAGCAACCTCGTCAATGAGGCGCTGTTTTCGTTTGTTCGTACAACTACGGTCGCCGGACCGGGTGACTACATCACCGCTTGTGCGGTGGGGGTTGTGCCGCCTCTCGCGAACGGTGATTGCTCCAACATTCCCAGTACCAATAGCATCAATCCGATTCAATTGCAGATCCCCACGCTTTCATTCGCGGGGCTTCCACTCAACGTTCCGGTTGGCTATGGTACAGGCGCGCTCAACACTGGCGGCAACTTCTTCGCCTCAGCGACGAACTACTTCAACACTTTCGAGTTGAAGGACAATATCTCCTGGAACCACGGCATGAACACGATTCGCGCCGGTGTAGAGGTGGACCGCCTCCAGTACAATTGGACGCTTCCCGGAAGGGGCGGAATGATTTTCCCGACTGTCCCGGATTTCCTGACAAGTTCGAGCGGAGCACCCAGCACCGGCACAGCGGCAGCGCCCAATGGCATTCTCGCGAACTTCTATGGTGAAACCACGACCAACGGTAACAAGCACAACCAGCGAACCAACGAATTCGCCGCGTACCTACAAGACGACATCAAGGCGACCTCGAAACTCACCCTGAACGTAGGCCTTCGCTGGGAATATGACGGATATCCTTCCGATGTCACCGGGCTATTCACGAACGCATGGGCGAGCCAGGCCGCCATAGTGAACACGGGTTCGTTCTTCCTTGGAAACGAGGTCGCGAATGGCCCTGGCACGCCGAGCAACCAAATCGGTACTCTCGCGGGCTTGGTGGTTCAGTCCAACTATAATCCCAACATCAAGCAATGCGGCCCACCACTGGCCCCCACCCCATGCGGCCTTACCGCTCCCTTCGGAATTTTCCCGGGTTACCCGGGCGGAGCATCGGGCGTCTATTTCAACACGAACAAAACTCTCGTCCATGGTGCGCCTATCAACGATTTCGGTCCGCGTGTTGGACTGGCTTGGGAGGCCGCCAACAACCTGGTAGTCCGCGCGGGCTACGGCATCTTCTATGACGCCGTTTATGCGAACCTGCTGGCCAACAACAACGGCGCAAACCCCCCATACAACGCTTACGTGAACGGAGGATATCCGGCCAATTCCTTGGATATCCCTGTCGCAGCTGGTGCGACAGGCGGGATTCTCGGATGGACGCCTCGCACGTTGCAGGTGTTGTCGGGTGATCCGACCGACGGAGCGACCCTTATTCTGGACAATAGCGGCGGCGGTGGCATCGGCCCCACCTCGATCAACGAAGGAATCGGAGTTCCGCTGATTCAGCAATACAACCTCGACCTCCAATATCAAGTCGCCCGCAACTGGGTAGTGGATGTCGGCTACGTGGGCGAGCACGGAACCCACCTTTACGACTGGGCTCACACTGTCAATGTCGCCGACCTTGTACCAGGCGCCCCCAATGGCCCCGCCGCCCCGGATCTACAGGACTCGCGGATGATTCTCGGGTCCGGCGTGACGGGCACGCTCAATTCCCTCCCGTTTAACGATGCTGCCAATACCAACGCGGCTACTCAGATTTTGACGAATACCGCGCAGGCACCTTTTTTCCCGGGCAACGGCAACCAACTCGGCCGCGTGCCCTATCTCGGCTTCTCCACCACCGGGCTATCGAACACGACTACCCAGGGCGATTCGCTTTACAACAGCCTGCAGGCGAGCGTAAGGCACCAGTTCGCTAATGGGCTCTTGTTCCAGGCCGCTTACACTTGGAGCAAGCTCATCACCAACATCAATTCGCCTGAAGCAGGCGGGGGCATTTCGGCGCCAGGCAACGTCCTCTCCGGCGGTGCTTCCAGCAACGATCCACTCGACTTCGCCCAGCAATACGGGCTTGCGGCGTTCAACAGGCCCCAACGCCTGATCATTGCGTACAGCTACGACCTGCCTTACAAACATACGCAAGGCTTCGCCGGTCATGTACTTGGAGGCTGGACCGTTTCGGGTGTCACCACTCTCCAGGATGGCGAGCCTCTGACCGTGATCGACGGCAATGCTGGCACGATTTTCGGTGCGGGAGGATTCGGCGGTGGTGGCGTTCGAGCTGAGTTGAACCCGGCCAACACCGGAAAGTGCAACTCGTACGGCGTTTGCCAATCGGTGGGTGCTGCCACCTCCGGCAGCAATGTTTCTCGCATCGGGGCGTGGATGAATGCGAGTGCTTACACTTCAGCGCCATGCATCGGGGGAATTGCAAACCCCGGCGGCGTGGCATCAGATCCGTGCGGTGAGTTTCCAAACGGGCAGTTCCCCGGCGATCCGGGTTACACCTTCATGGGAGCTGGTAGGGGTTTCGGAAACTCCGGTGTCGGAGCAATCATGGGTCCCGGACAGCACAACTGGGACATCTCGCTGATCAAGAACACAAAAATTACCGAAGGTACCTCCGTGGAATTCCGGGCGGAATTTTATAACGTCTGGAATCACCCGCAGTTCAATCCTCCGGTAAACAACATAGCTGACAGCACCTTTGGCGAAATTCAAAACAGCTCGGTGCCTCCGCGCATCATGCAGTTCGCCCTGAAGTACATCGTCTAGGCTCCGCGCGCACCACGGCTACCACAGACGGGCCGCCCCATCCTCGTAAGAGGATGGGGCCTTTGTTTGCCACAGAGGGTTTGCGTTGTCGCCAAGCGACCTCCACATCCATACCCCGAGGGACTCCTGACGGCCAAAGCGCTTTCCGCGAGCGGTGAAGTTTGATAGCATCAGATGTCGCCAACTACCCTTAGTTTTCACTGTGGAGCAATTGAATCATGGCAATGGCATGTGAAATCTGCGGCAAGAAGCCGCATTTTGGAAAC
>JBOGMW010000224.1:0-31670 GCA_050746805.1 Candidatus Acidiferrales bacterium
TCGATTTGGGCGCGCTGAGCCAAAAGGAAACATCCACAGCAGCCCTTCACCGCCCAGCGATAACTCGATGACTCACAAAATCATGGCGGACCGCTTCAAAAGCTAAATTCTTCAACGAGCTGCTAGACAGGCTAGACAGGCCCTGCATCCGATGCCTGCCCCGCTGCAAGTTGGACGGCAACCGCACAAATCCGGTTTCGGCTATGCCGTGCGCTATTCAAATGGGATCCGCGGCCGTTGGCGCCGTTCCGTCCCCGTATCGTCCGCGAGCGCGAAAGACCTCTTGCTTGGTGGGCTCTTTCCATTTTGTAATGTATAAGTTACAATCCATGCGTGGTCGAGATTCGTCACTATGTCAATCGCGCAGGAAAAGATGTTTTTGACGATTGGTTCTCTCGATTGCCGGATGCGAGCGCCCAAGCCAGAGATGCAACTCGTATGAACCGTCTCGCAGCGGGAAACTACGGAGATTGCAAACCACTGCGTGGAGGGGTCTGGGAGCTGCGCATCGACTGGGGACCGGGCTATCGCGTGTATTATGCGGTCGTTGATCGCGCATGGGTCCTGCTGCTCTGCGGTGGCGACAAGCGCAAGCAATCCCGTGATATCTCCCGCGCCCTGGAGTATTTACAAGACTACAAGGAAAGGACCAAGCCCTGTGAAACGTAAAACTAGCGTCAGCCACGACGAAGCCATGGTCCGCCGGCTTCGGAAGGACCCCAATTTCGCCGCCGAATACCTCAAAGCCGCGCTTGAAGACGATGACGAACCCCGTGTCCTGCTTATCGCCCTGCGCCATCTGGCTCAGGCACAAGGTGTTGCCAAAGTCGCTAAGGCCGCTGGCATCGAACGCGAAAGCCTGTATCGAGCACTCTCGCCGCGCGGCAATCCGCGTCTCTCGACCCTAGTAGCCGTCACCCGCGCCATCGGCCTAAAGCTCACCGTCAAAGCCGCGTAAGGCGTGTCATTCCCGGCGATTCCGCCGGATGTGGGCGACGCAATTCAAAGACATTAGCCGGAAATACATCACAACTTAGCGCAACCATGAAAATGCGATCACGATTCCGTGGAATGTCTGTGTGATATGCGGTGTGCATGACTTGCGCGTTCTTCTCGCCAAACCAGTAACCAGCTCGCTGAACTTCGTACTGAATTCTCTTGAACGTCCGCCCCTTGTCATGCGACTTCAGATTTTTCACGTTCTCCAACAGCAAAATCTTTGGTTTATTGTGCCGAATTCCTGAATGATCCGAATGATGTGCAGGAACAGCAGGCCGCGCTCATCCTGGAAACCGAGTTTCTCGCCCGCGACCGAGAAGGGTTGGCAAGGAAATCCTGCCGTTAAAATATCGACTGGCTCCAAATTATCGCTATGGACCGAAAGTTGCTGAACATCCTTTTCAATGCACCGGATGTGGGGGAAGTTAAGTTTGAAGGTCTGAACTGCGAATTTGTCGTTCTCATTCGCCCATGCGATTCGTGCTCCTACTTGCTCGAATGCACGACAGAAACCACCAATGGCGGCGAACATACTGCCAACAACAAACGCCGGTCGATCCGGCGAGCTTATAGCCGCCTTGTGCATGCTGCCTGGTTTTGGGTTCAAGCGGAAATCGGCCCCCTCCTTATTTTTTGCACTGCATTCGCCTCTGGAGAACTTACCCCTATTTACTGAGACGTTCAATACTCAATCGGCGAAAGCGGTAGAATTGCATCGCGCCAGCGGCATCACCGGGCTGAACTCACCTCGCTCGCAGCAGCACGCGCGCCCAGTCGCAAAAGACGCGCTCCCTCTCGATAGTTTGGGATCCACATTAAATCACGGTGCCGGCGATCGAACGGGAATTCGTCGCGCGTCGTCGGCACGAGGTCCAGTTCTAGTCCCCTGTACCTCCGGCCAGTAGAAACCTGTACCACCCGATCTGTTATCGTCGATCCGTGGTTACGTGCTCTGACGAAAGACGCGTTGCCGAAACGGCTACTTTAAGCCGAGCGGACAGGTCCGCCCTGACGTCGCGCGCCGCCGAGGAGCCTTGCAGGATAGGAAGGCGGGGATTTATCCCCGCCCAAAAGGCGCGCCGCGCGGCGCACCTCCGTTCGCGCCGTCTCACCTGCGCGGAGTCTTGGCCGTCGCACCTCACCATTTACGAACCACTACTCACGAATCATGTCGCAAAGGGCGGAACAGTCTATCGGCCTTCGCCACACGTAAGTCACAGAAAACAAAGGCTCGGCCACATGCAAGGGCGGAACGTCCCGGTGCATCGCACTGCGCGGCTGTTTCCCGCATTTTTCGCCCGGCGCGGTTCGCGATGGCTTGCATCGCGCGGCATCAATCCCGCCGTTGGACAGCAAACCGGCTCGGTGCTAATTTGCTGGCTGTTTTGTCGACGGAACGCGCGGAGGCTCTCGATGAAAGCGGTGGCTCTGAACGAATACGGCGGTCCCGAAGTGCTGCGCTGCACAGAAATGCCGGAACCCGAAATTGGCGCGGATGAGGTGCTGGTGCGCGTTCGCGCCTGCGCTCTGAACCATCTCGACCTTTGGCTCCGTCGCGGTCTTCCCACGCAGCCGCTGACGTTCCCGCACATTCTGGGCAGCGACATTGCAGGAGAAGTCGCGAAAATTGGAAGCTCGGTTTCAAACGTGCGCGTTGGAGACAAAGCCTTGCTCGCTCCGGGGCTTTCGTGCGGCCAGTGCGCGCAGTGCATCGCCGGTAACGACAATTTCTGCAAGGACTACACGCTGTTTGGCTCCGGAGTGCAGGGAGGCTACGCCGAGTTTGTGAAAGCGCCTACCGTGAACGTGATCCCCATTCCCGGAAAGCTTGCGTTCGAGCAGGCCGCCGCAATTGCTCTGGTGTTTCTGACCGCGTGGCACATGCTGCTCACTCGTGCGCGATTGCAACCGGCGGAGGAAGTGCTGGTGATCGGAGCAAGCAGCGGCGTCGGCTCCGCGGCGATACAGATTGCGAAAGCTGCCGGCGCGCGTGTGATTGCAGTCTCCAGCTCGGACGCAAAACTTGCGAAGGCGAAAGAGCTCGGCGCGGACGAAACAGTTTCCAGCAGCGGAGAATTTGCCCGCGAAGTGAAGCGGCTTACGGGAGGGCGCGGCGTGGACGTGGTATTCGAGCACGTCGGCCAAGCTACCTGGGAACAGAGCATCTATAGCCTGGCGCGCGGCGGTCGGTTGGTGACCTGCGGCGCCACCACTGGCTTCGACGGCAAAATTAATATCGGCTATCTTTTTGCGCGCCATCTTTCGATCTTGGGATCTTTCATGGGCGCGAAATCGGAACTGTTTGCAGTGCTTGAACTTTTCAGGCGCGGGCTGCTCAAGCCAGTCATTGATTCCGTCCTGCCGCTTGATCGCGCCGCCGAAGCCCACCAGCGCCTCGAAAATCACGAGCAGTTCGGCAAGATTGTTCTCTCGGTCGCATGAAGACGGCGGCGTTGAACACCTGTTCGGTACTTTCCCTTGCTTCCTATGGCGCAAACGGCGGCTGCGAGGCAAAATAGGCCTCCATGCCGCGCGTAACTACAAGCGTTTCCCAAGAAGATTACCTCAAGGCCATCTGGGAAATTGTGCAGGAAGGTCAGTCGCCAATCAGCGCGCGTCTGGCGGAAGACTTGGGCGTTACGCCGCCCGCGGTAACCGCCGCGCTGAAAAGGATGACGCGGGACGGCTACCTTCGCGTGCTGCGCGGGGGGCGCATAGCGCTTTCCGCGAAAGGCAAAGGAGCGGCGCACCATTTGGTGCTTCGCCATCGGCTCGCCGAAAAGCTGCTCACGGACGTGATCGGCCTGGAATGGTCGCGCGCGCATGAAGAGGCAGAGCATTTGGAGCACGGCATGTCGCCCGAAATCGTGCGCCTTTTGTTAAACCGATTTGGGCGCGATAGCCGCTGCCCGCACGGCGTGCCGCTGTTTGGAGGCATGTCTCGTCTGCAGCGTCAGTTCGGCGCGATGCGCTTATCGGAAGCGAAGCCCGGCCGGTCATACGAAATTCTGCGCGTTTACGAAAAGGATCCGCTGTTCCTGAAATTTCTCGAACAGCGCAACCTGCGGCCCTCGGCGCGGCTTCGGGTCGTTGGTCAAGAATACGATCAGACGATGGCCGTGCTCGTTGTGGGACACGGCGCTGCGCGCATGCACCTTGGCAAGCCCGCTACGGAACGCATCTGGGTGCGCCCGCTCCCGTGATCCATACATCGCAGCTGCTGAATCGGCGCATGGCGTGGTGCGCGTAGCAGATGCTCAACGCGCTGCGCTACTACTGGATCATCGCCAAGGGCTATCGCCTGCAACCTTGGAAATCGCCCTACATTCGATGGCGCCTGGAAACCTTTTTCGGCGCCGATGCGGCGCATCTGAGCGCAATTCAATTCTTTGGGCTGCTTTGGCGCGAGCGTGCTCGAATGGCGCGTTTTCTCGCCTGGGTAGCGGAGCGCCGCAGCCGGCCGTGAGGCTCGAAGTTGTCTCTTAATTCTTTCTACGCTGAATGTTCAACTTGGAGGGAAACACACTGCTTTGTGCGACTTGTGCACACTGCATTTATCTCATATAACAGTTTAGCTGGGGGTTGTGCGCGCTAACCGGTGTATCGCTCCGGGGAAGCGCTCGTACTGCAAGCTTTTGTTGTCCCAGTGACAGGAAAATGAACGCTCCAACAAGTTTCTTTAATTTATATCGCCACAATTTTGTGCGTGTAGCTCTGGGAATACCGGAGGTGCGCGTCGCCGATCCTGCGTATAACGCTGGGCAAGTGATCGCGCTGATGCGTCAAGCATCTCAACAAAACGCTCTGCTGATCACTTTCCCTGAACTCGGCCTTTCCGCCTATTCATGTGAGGACCTCTTTCACCAACAAGCTCTGCTGGACGCGAGCCGCGACGCGCTGGTGCGCATTCTGGAAGCTTCGCGTGAGCTTGCAAGCATTGCGGTCGTCGGCTTGCCGATCGCGATCGATCATCTGCTGTTCAATTGCGCGGCGGTTGTGCATCGGGGCCGTTTACTCGGGATCGTTCCCAAGACGTACTTGCCGAACTACCGCGAGTTTTACGAGATGCGGCAATTTTCGCCTGCTTCGCACAGCCATCGAAATGTCATCGATTTCGCCGGACAGCGCGACGTTCCATTTGGCAACCGCCTGCTATTTCAAGCCGCGGACCAGCCGCTATTCACGTTCTTCGTGGAAATTTGCGAGGACCTCTGGGTGCCGATTCCGCCGTCGTCGTATGCCGCGCTGGCTGGCGCAACTGTGCTGATCAATATTTCGGCCTCGAATGTAACAGTCGGCAAGGAGGATTATCGGCGCCTGCTTGTGGCGGACCAGTCCGGACGATGCCTGGCTGCATATCTCTACTGCGCGGCCGGTCCGGGCGAATCGACAACCGATCTTGCGTGGGATGGTCACGGCTTGATCTACGAGAACGCCACGCGCGTGGCGGAGAGCGAGCGCTTCTCGCGGGGCGCTCAACTCGTGGTCGCCGATATCGATCTCGACCGTTTGGTGGCGGACCGCATGCGCCAAAATACGTTCGGAATCTCGGTGCGGGACCACCGAGAGCAGGTTGCGGACTTTCGCACCGTTCATTTCGAGGCCAAGTTGCCTCTGGATCGCCGCATCCCGCTGGAACGAGCGATGGAGCGCTTTCCGTATGTCCCCAGCGAATCCCTGCGGCGCGACGAACGCTGCCGCGAAGTGTACGAAATTCAGGTGCAGGGACTCGCCAAGCGTCTTGAGTCTTCCGGAATTAATCGTCCGATCATTGGTGTGTCCGGCGGGCTTGACTCGACGCAGGCACTGATCGTTTGCGCCCGCGCCATGGACGCGATGAATCAGCCGCGGAAAGGCATTCTCGGCGTCACCATGCCGGGATTCGCTACCAGCGAACGCACTTTGAGGCAGGCGCGAGATTTGATGGTTGCCATCGGCTGTGAGAGCCGCGAAATCGATATCCGGCCCAGCTGCATGCAAATGTACAAGGACATCGGCCATTCATTCGCGAGCGGCCACAACGTGTTCGACACCGCATTTGAAAACGTGCAGGCGGGCGAGCGCACCAGTCATCTATTTCGTCTGGCAAATCAAGTGGGCGGACTGGTCGTCGGCACGAGTGACCTTAGCGAACTGGCACTGGGTTACTGCACGTACGGTGTCGGCGACCACATGGCCCACTATCACGTGAACGCCAGCGTACCGAAAACCTTGATTCAATACCTCATCCGGTGGGAAGCAGAATCGGGCCAGCTTGGAGCGGATGCGAGCAACGTCCTCCAAAAAGTGCTCGAAACGGAGTTCAGCCCCGAGTTGGTCCCTGGCGACGGGAATGGACACTCCACGCAGCTTTCTGAAGAGGTAGTCGGCCCATATGAACTGCAGGACTTCCATCTCTACTACATCTTGCGTTTCGGCTTCGCACCCACCAAGGTAGCGTTCTTGGCTTGGTCTGCGTGGCACGATCGTGAGCGCGGGAATTGGCCGGATATTCCGGAGGGGAAGCGCCATCAATACGCGATAGCGGAAATCAAGCGCTGGCTGGGAGTTTTTCTGGACCGCTTCTTTAAATTCAGCCAATTCAAGCGTAGCGCACTGCCGAATGCTCCGAAAGTGGGCTCAGGCGGCTCTCTCTCGCCTCGCAGCGACTACCGCGCTCCGAGCGACGCGGAGGCGAGCGCGTGGCTCATCCAGCTCGACCAAATCCCCGACACGGATGGCTAACGTGCGGCAGGGAACGGTGCTACCGGCTCACCGGTTGATTTTCATCGAGATGCTCATTCCACGCCCTGCCGTTTTCGCAGCTTCTGTCCTTTTCTTGTTCTTGGTTGCTTCGCTCCGCGTAGCCATGGCGATCGGTTCTGGCCAGATCTTCAAAGTAGGGGTTACTACGCGCGCCTTCGTCCCCAGGGAGCCGTACAACTGGCGCGGCTCTCGGACCCACGCCCTCATAACGACAATCTGGTACCCGGCCGCCGAGTCCTCAATCGAGAAGCCGCAGGCGATTGGCGCTCCCGGATCGCCATTGTTTCTTGCTGGTGACGCGGCGCCCGAAGCCAAACCCGTCCGTTCTCCTTCCCGTTTTCCGCTCGTACTGCTCTCGCATGGGACGGGTAGTGCCTCCATGCAGCTCGCCTGGCTCGGCGAATACCTCGCGAGCCGCGGTTTCTTGGTCGCTGCCGTCAACCACCCTGGTAACAACGCACTTGAGCCCTACACGATTCAAGGATTCGTGCTCTGGTGGCTACGAGCACGCGACCTCAGCGTCGTTCTCGACGACATTCTGACCGACCGCACCTTCGGCCCCCGCATCGACCAATCCCGCATTGGTGCAGCGGGTTTTTCCCTTGGCGGCTACACAGTGATCGAGATCGCCGGCGCCGTGAGCAACCCGCAAGCGCTCATCGATTATTGCAACGCGGGCTCCCCGCGCAGTCGCGGCACGTGCAACATTCACGAGTTTCCGGGTCTGATCGCCAAAACCGAAAACTTGCTCAAGACCGACCCCAAATTCGCGGCCGCCTTCGCCGAAGGCAGCAAGTCCTATCGCGATCCGCGCATCAGAGCCATCTTTGCGATTGCTCCGGTCCTGGGCCCCGCGTTCTCGCCGCAAGCTCTTGGGAAAATTTCCATTCCCGTCGAGATCGTCGCAGGCGCTGCCGATCCTGTTGCTCCTCCGATCGACAATGCAGAATATTTCGCCCGCCATATCTCAGGTGCAAGACTCGTCCTGCTCGCTGGGGGTGTCGCACACTATACGTTCCTGGAGCCTTGCTCTCCGGTCGGCGATAAACAGCTCCCGGTCTATTGCAGCGACGCGCCCGGTATCAGCCGACTCCGCATCCACGACAAAGTTGCTGCCCAGGTCGCTCGATTCTTCGCCCTTAACCTGCGCTAGCGGACCGCCGTAAGTCCGGCGATTCTTGCCCTCCAGCTCGAGATAGCCTTGAGAGCCTGGCTTGAGTCGACGATGCGAAATTGACCTATACGCAGTTCGCTCAGGAAAACGCGCCGAGTGGCCCAAGTTGACGTCGCGTGCGCTGCCGATTAAACTTGAATAAGGGCGCAGCGGTTGCGTCGAGGCGCGATTAAGCACGCGCGCTTTAGGGAAAGTTATGACTCCTGCGACGCTTCAACAGAAACGTCATCAACAGATTCTGACCGATGTGGTGCGCGCGTACATCGAGACGGGTGAGCCTGTTTCTTCGCGTAGCATTGCGCGCCAGCACGTCGAGCCGCTGAGCCCCGCCACCGTTCGTAACGTGATGGCCGATCTAGAGGAAGGCGGCTATCTTTATCAGCCGCACACTTCGGCCGGTCGCGTTCCGACCGCCGCCGCGTACCGGTTTTTCGTGGAGCAAGTTGCGGCACAGGCCACAGCCAGCCCCGAGGATCGCCAGTGGATTCGCCGCGAACTGGAAGCAGCGCAGACGCCCGAAGCGGTGATGGAGCGCGCTAGCCACGTGCTGTCGGCTGTTTCGCGCGGCTTGGGAATTTTCATTTCGCCGCCGCTGGCGCGAACGGTCGTAGAACACGTACGGTTTCTCAGCGTGCCCGATCGTCGCGTGCTGGTTGTTCTGGTTAGTACGGGCGGTGTGACGCGGGACAAGCTGATCCGTCCGGAGCGAGATATTGCCCAGCAAGAGCTTGATCGCGTCGCGGCGCACTTGAATCAGCACTACGCCGGTTGGACCATCGAAGATATGCGAGTCGATCTGCAGCGTCAGGTGGAGCGCGAGCGCGAGCAGTACGGACGCTTGGCGGGCGCCGCGCTGATGCTCTGCGATCCGGCGGTACTCGGCGACGATACCGAAAGGAAGATTTACGTCGAGGGCGCGGCGCAGATTGCCTCGGCGATGGAATTTACCAGCCAGGACCAACTGCGCGAATTGCTGCAAGCAATCGAGGAAAAAGATCGGTTGATTGCGCTGCTGAGCGGCTGCATCGAAGCGCCGGAGCCCGTGCACGTCGAGTTCGGGGTAGCTCAAATGTCGAACGCGGGAAAGAATCTAGCGCTGGTGTCCGCGTCCTATTCGACGAACGATCAAGTTCAGGGAACCCTCGGTATCCTGGCGCCCATGCGCATGCACTACGAGCGGGTAATTACCGCGGTTGCTTTCATGGCGCAACTATTTTCCGACAACGCAGAAGAGAGCTGAGGTTGGTGATGTCCCATAACGATTCAGCGAAAGAGAAAGCCGAAAAAGCAAAGCGCAGCGCGGAAGCCGAGCAAGAGGCGGCTGAAAACACCAATGCCAGCGCGCCGGCCGCTGATGAAACTCGCGACGGTATCTCCGACCAATTCCAAAAGATTCAGGCGGATAAGCAGGATCTGATGAACACGCTGGTCCGCCGGCAGGCGGACTTCGAGAACTACCGCAAGCGCGTGGAAAAAGAACGCGCTCTGGACCGCCAGCGAGCCAACGAAACGCTGATCGAGCATTTGCTGCCCGTTCTCGATGCCTTCGACCGCGCGCTTTCCCAATCGAGCGATTCGGCGTATCTGGAATATCGCAAGGGGTTTGAGCTGATTCGGCGTCAGCTTTGGGAATCGCTCGCAAAGGAAGGATTGGTTCGCATCGACGCTCTCGACCAGGAATTCAATCCTCATTTCCACCATGCCATCGAGCGGGTGGAGACCACCGAGCATGCTGACGGCATCGTGATTGGGGAATTGCAGCCCGGTTACATGCTACATGGGCGCGTCTTGCGGCCGGCGATGGTTCGCGTGGCCACGGAAGTGAAATCCGAATCGGCGCGTATGTCTAAAGCTAACGATTAGTTCGAACGTTCGCAATATGATTTGAGCGGAAGGGAAGTTTTTTGACGCGGCGCCACCGGGAAAACGGCGCGTCGTAGCGAATAGTGGAGGGGCCCAGCCGTCATGGCGAATGCCAATCAAGTGGAGTATTACGAAGTGCTCGGGGTGGAGCGCAATGCAACCTCGGATCAGATCAAATCTGCATACAGGAAAGCCGCGCTGAAGTGGCATCCGGACCGGAACCCCGACAAAAAGCAGGAAGCCGAAGAGAGATTCCGGGAATGCAGCGAGGCATACAGCGTGCTTTCGGATGAGCAGAAGCGCGCCGTTTACGACCGCTACGGCCACGCAGGGTTGGGCAACCGCGGTTTCGATGCAGGTGGGTTCAATGCCTCGATTTTCGATGAGTTTCAGGATATTTTCGGCGATCTATTCGGATTCGACCATGCGTCCGGAGGCGCGGGCCGTCGAGGCCGAGGTTCGCGTGGTCAGCGGGGCGTAGACCTGCGATACGATATTTCGCTGGCCTTTGAGGAAGCTGCTTCGGGCGTCACCACACAGGTGCATTTAACGCGACATGAGGTCTGCGAACAATGTAAGGGCACGGGCGCGAAACCAGGTACCGGAATGACCACCTGCCATACCTGCGGCGGACGCGGCCAGATGTCCTATCAGCAAGGATTTTTCTCGATCACGCGCACCTGTCCGGCGTGCCAGGGCGCCGGGCAAGTGGTGCGCGAGGCCTGCGCCGCTTGCCGGGGGCAAGGCCGCGTGGAGCGCGAACGCACGCTGGAAGTGGGCATTCCGGCGGGAGTGGAATCGGGAACGAGGTTACGCATGACCGGCCAAGGCGAACCCGGTGCGAACGGCGGTCCTGCGGGCGATCTGTACATCTTTCTCGAAGTGAAAGAGCACCCGTTCTTCGAACGGCGCGGGGCGGACCTTTACAGTACCATTCCGGTCAGTTTCCCGCAGGCTGCACTCGGCGCGACGATCGTCATTCCCACTCTGAAGGGTGAAGAGGAATTCGAGATCCCCGAAGGCACACAGTCGGGCCAGATTTTTCGTATCAAGGGTAAAGGCCTGCCCAATCCACACGGCGGGCGCGGGGATATGTACGTAAGCGTCCGCGTTGAAGTCCCATCCAAGCTGACCCGCGAGCAGCGCCACTTGCTCGAAGAAATCGGGCACACCCTGAAGGTCCAGAACAAGCCCGTCGAGCATGCTTCAAGCTTCTTCGACAAAGTAAAAGACATTTTCGGCTGATCGCATCGTTTCGCGATCCGCGGGATTCGTCAGCCATCCCTCGTCTTGGCATGCGGACCCTCCGCCGGGTTAGAATCTGCTGATGCGCCGCCGGTTTTTCGTCGACAAATTCGAGCCGAATTCCGCCACACTCCGCGGGCAAACCGCCGAACACCTTGGTCGCGTCCTGCGCGCTGAGCCGAACCAGCTTTACGAATTAAGCGATGGACATCGCGTGTGGCTTGCGCGACTTGAGCGTGTGGAACTTCCGAAGCGCGGTGAGAGCCGCATTGACTTCGCGCTAGTTGAGCCGATTGATTCCCGCGAGCCGCGCATTCGAATGATTCTATTGCTGTCGATCATCAAATTTGACCGCTTCGAATGGTGCCTGGAAAAGGCAACTGAATTAGGCGTGAGCGAAATCGTTCCATTGGCCGCTTCGCGCTCCGATAGGGCTTTGGTCGCAGCGGCGGAAAAGCGCAGCGCGCGCTGGGAGAAAATACTTCTCGAATCGTCGCAGCAGTCGAGACGCTTACGACCGCCGAAATTGTGCGCCAGGTCCGCAGAGGAGCGCCGTGGCTCAGCGGTTCAATCCGTTTTCACGCCTCCATCTGCGTTTACGGCATCATCTGCGGATTGCGAAATCATTTTGTCCGAACGGCCCGGTACCGATCTGCTTCGCAATGTGCTGCCGCCGCGATCGAGCGTTGAGCCGCCTTCCGCGCAGAGCCTTTCGGTAGCCCTTGCGATTGGACCGGAAGGTGGATGGACGGATGAAGAGTTGGCCTCTGCTCGCATAGCTGGTTTCGTGAAGGCTTCGCTAGGCGAAAATATCCTGCGGGCGGAAACGGCCGTCGTCGCAGCGATGGCCATTCTTGGCTTCGCGCTCGGCTAACCTTTGGCGCTTGCGAAAGTCCAATCAGTAGTGGACGAATTTCGCGCCTCCACGTCGTCGACGGGCTTCGGCTCACTCTACCGCCCAATTGCGCGGTCGTGGTATAAATAGAAATACGACGATGCAGGATATGGACCACGCTGGCTCATCGGAAGCTCCTGTCGGACCACCTCAATCCCCATTGCGTCACGAATTGCGTAACTGGACTCGTGACCTGGCAATCGCGCTCGGTCTTGCAATCGTGGTGATGATTTTCCTGTATCAACCGGTGAAAGTTGAAGGCAACAGCATGAATCCGCTCTTGAGCGATCAGGAGCGCATCTTCATCAATAAATTCGTCTACCACTTTGAGCCAATCGATCGCGGCGACGTGGTCGTTTTCTGGTATCCTCTGGACCGCTCGAAGTCGTTCATCAAAAGAGTGGTGGGTTTGCCGGGCGAGACGATTCAGATTCGTGCGGGCGATGTGTATATCGACGGCAAAGAGCTGTCGGACCAATACGTGCCGGCGAACTACCTGGACGGATCGAATTACCCTCCCCTGAAGATTCCGCCCGATCAGTATTTCGTTATGGGAGATCACCGCGACAGCTCCAACGATTCGCGCGTGTTTGGGCCTGTTCCGCGGTCGCTCATTTACGGCAAGGCGGTTTTCGCGTATTGGCCGATGGACCACATCGGATCACTCGCGCCGTCTTCGAGTACGGTTAACGCGGCATCGAAATGACCATCCTTGGAGGACACACTGACCGAAGCCCTCGCAAGTTGCGCGGTGCTCGCGCTAGAGGACGGAAGAGTTTTTAACGGCCGCGCGGCGGGCGCTCGAACCCGCCGGGGCGGCGAAGTCGTTTTTAACACCAGCCTCACCGGCTATCAGGAAGTATTCACCGATCCAAGCTACGCCGGCCAGATCGTGTGCCTTACAAATTCGCACATAGGCAACGTGGGCACGAATCTGGAAGACGAGGAATCCTCGAAGCCGTTCATCGAGGCGCTGATCGTGCGCGAATTCTCTCCGCTCTCTTCGAACTGGCGCTCCACCGAATCCGCGCAAAAATATCTGGAGCAGCACGGCGTCCCCGTAATCTGGGATATCGACACGCGCGCGCTGGTGCGCCATTTGCGCAGCGTCGGAGCGTTGCGCGGCGTCGTTTCGACGGACAGCACGCCCGTCGAGCAACTGATTGCTGAGGCGCGCGCGCTGCCGTCGATGGCTGGACAAGAACTGGCCGGGCGGGTGAGCGTTGCGAAATCGTATGATTGGGCGCGCAGCTCGATTGAGTTGTCGCTGCCGATCGCCGCTGCGAATGCAACTGCCTCTGGTTCGAAAGGGACGTCGCCGATTACCGGCGCGGCCAGCGCGGCCCACGCGCGCGCGAATGGCGACGAAGCTTCGCGATCTCGTCATCGAGTCGTGGCCTACGATTTCGGCATTAAGCAGAACATTCTGCGGCTACTCGTCGATCACAATTGCGAAGTGACCGTCGTACCCGCCAAAACTTCCGCGGAAGATGTGCTGGCGCTCAAGCCTAACGGCGTGTTTCTCTCCAATGGCCCCGGTGATCCCGAGCCGTGCACCTATGCCATCGACAACATCCGGAAATTAACGGGACGCGTGCCGATCTTTGGCATTTGCTTAGGACATCAGCTCTGCGGTCTCGCCCTCGGCGGGCGCACCTTTAAGCTGAAATTTGGGCATCACGGCTCGAATCATCCGGTAAAAAATCTGCTCACCGAAAAGGTCGAAATCACCGCGCAAAATCATGGCTTCTGCGTCGATCCCGATTCGCTGCCTTCCAGCGACGTCGAAATCACGCACCTGAACTTGAACGACCATACGAATGAGGGCCTGCGTCATCGCTCGCTGCCGCTCTTCAGCGTGCAGTATCATCCGGAAGCTTCGCCCGGCCCGCACGACGCGCGCTACCTCTTCGACGACTTTGTCACCATGATGGAGGAACACAAGTCCGGAAGATAATGCCGGGCGCGACGAGACTGAACTCCGGCGCATCGGCCTCACCACAATAAGATGCCAAAACGCACTGACATCAAGAAAATCCTGATCATCGGCTCGGGCCCGATCGTCATCGGCCAAGCCTGCGAATTCGACTATTCTGGCACGCAAGCCTGCAAGGCGCTGTGCTCCGAAGGCTACGAGGTGATTCTCGTCAATTCCAATCCCGCCACGATCATGACCGACCCAGAGCTCGCCGACCGCACCTATATCGAGCCGCTCTCGCGGGAATATCTCGAAGCGATTATCGCCGCCGAGCGTCCTGACGCGGTCCTGCCAACCGTCGGCGGACAAACGGGCCTCAATCTCGCCGTCGATCTCGCGGAAGCCGGGATTCTCGAAAAGTACGGCGTCAAGCTTATTGGCGCGCAACTCCGCGCCATTAAAGTGGCTGAAGACCGGCTGCTCTTCAAGGATGCGTGCCGGAAAATCGGCCTCGACGTGCCGGATTCCTCAGTGGTCACCAGCATTCCCGAAGCGATCGATTTCGCCGACAAAATGGGCTATCCCGTTGTAATTCGCCCGTCGTTCACTCTGGGCGGCACTGGCGGCTCCATCGCCTACAACCACGAGGAATTTGCGGACGCCATCTCGCGCGCCCTGGACGCCAGCCCCGTGCATCAGGCCCTGATCGAGGAATCCGTCCTCGGCTGGAAGGAATACGAACTCGAAGTGATGCGCGATTGCCGCGACAACTTCGTGGTCATCTGCTCGATTGAAAATTTCGATCCCATGGGAGTTCACACCGGCGATTCAATTACCGTCGCTCCGGCGCAGACGCTGACCGACAAGGAATATCAGCGCATGCGCGACGCTGCCGCGGCCATCATCCGCGAAGTGGGCGTCGAAACCGGCGGCTCGAACATTCAGTTCGCCGTGGACCCCGCCACCGGCCGCATGATCGTGATCGAGATGAATCCGCGCGTCTCGCGAAGCTCGGCCCTTGCCAGCAAAGCGACCGGCTTCCCGATCGCCAAAATCGCCGCCAAACTCGCCGTGGGAATGACGCTCGACGAGATTCCCAACGACATTACGCGCATGACTCCTTCCTGCTTTGAGCCGACCATCGACTACGTAGTCGCTAAAATTCCTAAATTCCAGTTTGAGAAATTCCCCGGCAGTGATACCACGCTCAGCACGCAAATGAAATCGGTGGGCGAAGTGATGGCGCTTGGCCGCACGTTTCAGGAAGCGCTCTGCAAGGCGATTCGCGCGCTGGAGCCAAGCTCCGCGTGGCGCCCGCCCGCGGAAGTGACCACGGCGCTGCTACGCGAAAGGCTGCACGTCCCGAATCCCGATCGCATTCACTGGCTTTTCGAAGCACTTGAGCGCGGCATGGGCCGCGAGGAAGTGTGCGAGCTCACCAAGATTGATCCGTGGTTCATACGTGAAATCGAGGAAATGCTCGCCGTTGATAAACGCGTTGCGTCCACCACGCTGTCCAAATGTTCGCGCGAACTGCTGCTGGAGTCGAAGCGTTCCGGCGCGAGCGACGAGGAAATCGCCAAGCTCTGGAACGTGAAATCGGCGTCCGTCCGCTCGCGGCGCCGTGAATTGGGCGTGATGCCCGTTTTCAAGCGCGTCGATACCTGCGCCGCCGAATTCGAATCCTTCACTCCCTATCTTTATTCCACCTACGAAGAGGAAGACGAAGCGGACACGGACGACCGTCCGAAAGTGGTGATTCTGGGCAGCGGCCCGAGCCGCATTGGGCAGGGAATCGAATTCGATTACTGCTGCTGCCACGCCGCCATCGCGCTGAAAGAAGACGGCTACGAGACGGTGATGATCAATTGCAATCCCGAAACCGTCTCCACTGACTACGACACAGCCGACCGCCTCTATTTCGAGCCGCTCACCCTCGAAGACGTTCTTGCCGTTCTCGAACGCGAGAAGCCGCAGGGCGTAATCGTGCAATTCGGCGGGCAGACACCTCTGAATCTGGCGCTGGAGCTCAAGCGCAACGGCGCAAAGATTATCGGCACCGATCCTGAGTCGATTGACCTGGCCGAAAATCGCCGCCTGTTCGGAGCGCTGCTCAACGATTTGAAAATTCCGCAGCCTCGCGCGGGCACCGCGCTTGCGCCGCAAGAAGCCGTGCAAGTGGCGACCGAAATCGGTCTTCCAGTGCTGGTGCGGCCGAGCTACGTTCTCGGCGGCCGCGCCATGGTCATCGCCTACGACCTCAAAACCGTCGAGGACTACGTCGCGCAAGCCGTCTTGATCGGCACGGCGTCCGATCCCAAGCGCCCGATCCTGATCGACCAATTTCTTGAAAACGCCACCGAGGTCGATGTCGATGCGCTTTCTGACGGTACGGACATCGTGATCGCCGGAATCATGGAACACATCGAGGAGGCTGGCATCCACTCCGGTGATTCTTCCTGCGTTCTTCCGTCCGTTACGCTGAAACCCGCTGTGCTCGAAACGATTCGCGATTACACCGCGCGCCTCGCCCGCGCCTTGCACGTCGTTGGTCTGATGAACGTGCAATATGCCATTCAGCACGACACCGTATATGTCCTTGAAGTGAATCCGCGCGCCTCGCGCACCGTGCCGTACGTCAGCAAGGCCACCGGTGTCCCGCTCGCGAAAGTAGGCGCCCGCCTGATGACCGGACGAAAACTCGCCGACCTCCACTTGCCGGTTGTCGAGCACAACGGAATTCAGGAGCTCGCATTGCGCGACTTCTACGCCGTCAAGTCGCCCGTGTTCCCGTTCAATAAGTTTCGCGGTGTCGATACCATTCTCGGTCCCGAAATGCGCTCCACCGGTGAGGTGATGGGCATTTCGTCCACGTTTGGCCTCGCGTTCGCCAAGGCCCAACTTGCCGCCGGCCAACGATTGCCGCTTTCCGGCACTGTCTTTATGAGTGTCAACGATCACGACAAACGTTCCGTCGCCCCCGTGGCCAAGGACCTCGCCGCCGCAGGTCTAAAGATCATTGCCACGCGTGGCACCGCCAAGGCCCTCGCGCGCGCTGGAATCGAAATCGATGAAGTGTATAAAGTAAACGAGGGTCGGCCCAATATCGTGGATTTGATCAAAACCGGCAAAGTGAACCTCGTCATAAACACGCCGCTCGGCCGCGAGTCTTTTTACGACGAAAAGTCCATTCGACGGGCCGCCGTGCGTTACAACGTTCCTTGCATCACCACACTTTCCGCGGCCAGCGCTGCCGCGCGTGGCATTCGCGCCATGGCTGGGCACGCCGTCGATGTGGCTGCTCTGCAGGATCTCCACCGCCGCAAATCCGCCGCGTCGGCCCGGGCCGACCATTCCTGAGAGTCATAAACTTCCGTTCCGGCGATGGTCTGCGGCTGTGAATCCCCGGCGCTTTTCCCTCATCCAATGACCGCTATGCCGATCCTTCGCGCTCGCGTCCTTGTTGGAGCTGCTTGTTGCCGCCGATTCTGCCGCCGTGTATCATGAGCGCCTCCATGGGATTGCAGGCTGTTCCGTTTCGCGATATTCCGCACACGACCGATCTCTTCACCGCGTATCTCGACGAGTTTTCTCGCGTCGCTAGATTTTATTCGCACATCCCCGACGCATCGGGAATCGACGCCTCCGCGCGCGAAGTGCGTCTCGATGCGCAAACCCGTCGCGCCGTTGTCGGCGTGCTCCACGAGCAAAATCGCTCTTTCGCTCCCGCGAGTACGATCGATCCTGCGGTGAGCAAAAATCTCGATCGCCTTGCCGCGGGCGCTGTCACGATCGTCACCGGCCAGCAGGCGGGTCTTTTCTCGGGTCCGGCGTTCAGCTTTTATAAGGCTCTTTCGGCCATACGCTGCGCTGAAGAAACCACCCGCCGCGGAATCGATGCTGTTCCCGTCTTCTGGATCGCCACTGAAGATCACGATGTGGCGGAAGTGAATCACTCATTCTGGAACACGCGCCACGGCCTCGCGCGGCACGATCTTCCCGTGCGCGATGAATTCGCCGGCCGCCGCGTTGGTGAAGTGCCCTTAGGAGACGCCGTGCAATCCCTGGCCGTCGACGCCACGAGCGCTCTCGACGGAGTCTGCGTTGACGCCGTCTCCTCCGCGCTCCGTGAATCCTACTCGCCAGGCGAAACCTACGGCTCAGCGTTCGCCAAGCTCATGTCGCGCTTCCTCGCCGGTCGCGGCATCATCTTGCTCGATCCGCTGGACGCGCGTTTTCATCGTCTCGCGGCCCCAATTTTCGCGCGCGCGTTCGCCGAATCTGATGCGCTTCGCGAGGCTCTTTTGGCGCGATCGAAGGACCTCGAATCGAATGGCTTTCACGCCCAGGTGAAAGTCACTCAAGAATCCACGCTTCTGTTTTTCAACGCGAATGGCCGCCGCGAACCCGTGCGCATGCGCAATGGCAGCTTTTTCGCTGGTGACACCGAGTTCTCGTCGTCGCAACTGGCTCGGGCCATCGAGAAATCGCCCGAAGCCGTCAGCCCCAACGCGCTGCTTCGCCCGGTCGTGCAGGATGCGCTGCTTCCGACGGCCGCATACATTGGTGGCCCCGCTGAAATTGCGTACCTCGCGCAATCTCAGGTCATCTATCAACGCCTTCTCGGACGCATGCCCGCCATTCTTCCGCGCGCCAGTTTTACCTTCGTCGAACCACCCATCGCGCGATTTCTCTCTTTATACGATCTGGGGTTTAAGGACATCCTTGCCGGACCGCAGCACGTGCGTGCCGTGATGGAACAGAAATCCTTGCCCGGCGGCCTTTCCAGCCGCTTCGATCGGGCCGAGCAAACCATGCGAAATCTACTGGATGAGTTTAAAGTCCCCTTGGAAAATCTTGACGCCACATTGGTCGGCGCACTCCAGTCCACGCAGGAAAAAATGCTGCATCAGTTCAATCAGCTGCGAGGAAAAGTGGGACGCGCTGAAAATTTCCGTACCGGCGTTCTCGATCGCCATCAGCAAATCTTATTCGACGCGCTCTATCCCGAAGGCGGTTTGCAGGAACGCAGTTTATGTTTTCTGCCGCTCCTCGCAACCTATGGACCGGGCATCTTGGACAAGGTCCTGCAACTCAGTTTCTTGGGGTCCGCTGCGGCTGCCGAGTCCAAATCGCATGAGCATCAGATTATTTTTCTGTAGTCGTGCCTCGTTCTGGACTCCCGAACTTCGCGGCAACTTGGATGTCGCTGCGTGCTAAAATTCCCGAAGCCTGCTGACGTTCATACACACTCTGGGAGGTACGCACATCATGAAGTTGACGCCCGGTAAGCTAAAGGGACTGAAAGCGGTTTCCGATTCGCGCGGAGTGATCGCCGCCGCTGCTATGGACCAGCGCGGCTCCCTGAAAAGCGCCATCGCCAAGGAAAAGGGCATCGAAAAAGGTGCCGTCACTTCGCAGATGCTGGAGGAGTTTAAGACCGCTGTCGCGCGCGTGCTCACGCCGCATGCCAGCGCCATTCTGCTCGATCCGGAATACGGCCTGCCCGCCGCGCGCCAGCGCGCGAAAAATGCCGGCCTGCTGCTAGCGTACGAAAACAGCGGCTACGACAACACCCAACCCGGCCGCTTGCCTGATCTTCTCGATATTTGGTCGGTCCGCCGTCTGGTCGCTGCCAGCGCCGATTGCATCAAGATCTTGCTGTACTACACGCCCTTCGATCCACCCGCTGTGAACGAAATCAAGCACGCGTGGGTCGAGCGCATCGGCGCGGAATGCACCGGCGAGGACGTTCCGTTTTTCCTGGAAATGGTCGGCTATGAAGAAGGCGGCGACGAGAAGGGAATTGGCTTCGCGCGCAAGAAGCCCGACGTGGTGACGCACAGCATGGAGGAATTTTCGAAGCCGCAGTACGCCGTAGACATACTCAAAGTCGAAGTGCCCGTCAACATGGCTTTTGTCGCGGGCGCGAAATCGTGCAAGGGAGAATCAGCCTACACGCGCGACCAAGCCAAGGAACATTTCCGCCGCGCTGCCGCCGCCGCGAAAAAACCCTTTATCTATCTTTCCGCCGGAGTCAGTAACGACGTTTTCGCCGAAACTCTCGAACTTGCAGCCGAGTCCGGCTTGAATTTCTCCGGCGTCCTGTGCGGCCGCGCCACTTGGAAAGACGGCATCCCCGTTTATGCCAAGCAGGGCGTCAAAGCGCTCGAAGATTGGCTCGCCGGTCAGGGCGTGAAGAACATCAGCAATGTCAACGACCACCTGAAAGCGGCCAAGCCGTGGTTCAGTTTCTACGGCGCCGCGTCCGCCGAGGCTCTATGTTGATGGTTCGCCGCGATTAGAGTAATAAGCTCGACCAGCCCAGAGCGCTCCCGCAAAAAAGTCAACGGCCGGGCGGCTCGGCCCGTTCATCCCGCGCGGATTAAAACAAACGGATCACTTATGCTTGTCGCTGTGTCCTCCGCCGTGGCTCCCCGCCTGGTGTGCTGGAGCGGATTTCCGTTGCGGCTTTGGCGCGGGCAGCGATCGTTTCTGATTCTTGTTCAGCGGCGGATGCACGTCGTACATATTGTCGTGCGCTTGTGCGGGAGGTGCATACCGGAAAGTGCGCTGTTCGTTCTGCTGATTTTGATTCTCATTCCCGCGAGTATTCGATTGCGGGCGTTCGTTGATGTTTCGCTGTTGTTGTTGGATGTTGTTCTGGTTTTCGCGGTTATTCGGCTGCGCGCCCTGATTCTGATTGCGTTCGACGGGTGCTTGATTCCGGGTTGTTCCCGCGGGTGGCTGAAATGGGCGGAAACCATCGCGCGAAGGCTGCGGCGGCGTAGCGGTCCGCGCAGGCTGATTGAACGGGCGGCTATCGTTCGTATAGACCGTGCCGCGACGGTTTTGGTTGGCGACGGCCGGATTCAGGCGGACAACCACCGGTCGTCGGGAAATCGGCACAGCCGGTCTGGCCGTCGAAATCCGGGCGCTTGCGGAGATGTAGCTGGTACGGGCCGGTGCGATCGGAGCCGAATCCACCACGCGCGCGCTGGCAATCTGCCGTGCATTCACGCGAAGCATGCCTTGCGATACAGGCCGCGCGTTCACGAACGTATCACGCCGCACAACTGTGACGGCGCGCGCATTCGTCGCGTATGTGTAGTTGACGCGCGTCACGTTGCGGTTAATCACCACTCTATCGTAGACATTCGTCACCTGTGTCACGTTCACAACGCGACTGTTGGTGATGTTGATGTTCTGCACGTAGCGAGGACTGCAGCGATACGCCGGAACGTACACATCGCGCGGGCCGAGCGGAAACCAGCCAACTCCGGCCAATCCTCCGCCGAATGATAGAGACACTCCGAATCCACCGCCTCCAACGAACCCCACAAGGGCGGGAGCGTAGACCGGCCGCACAACGCGAGGCCCTGGAACCCAGCCCCAGCGGCCTCTGACCATCGCCCACCGCCCATAATGAAATGGCGCGAAGCCCCATGGCTCGTTGTCAACCCACGTCCATCCCCAAGGCGCGATATAAACCCAATGGCCCATCTGGTAAGGGGCCCAGCCGGCGGCAACCTGCGTGGGTACCCAAACTTCGCCGTAGTCAGAATCGGATTCCCACTTTCCGTAGTCGTCCAGCTCGTAGTAACCGTCAACGTCGCGCGATACGTACTGCGCGGAGACGGAATTGTTTTCGATCTGGTCGCGATTCTGGCACCATGCTTCAAAATCGTCGAAGCCCGGCAGAGGCTGAGCGTCGTAGGTCAGTTGGTCGGTGCCGCTCAGGACGTATTCTTGGCCGGCCTGCAGATCCCAGGACTGACCGCCGCCCGTCACTTGGCCTTCGCCCTCCCGAAGCAAAATTGTGGTGACATTGCTGTTCGGATCGGTGGAGATCAGATATTCGCCCGAACGCGTCAGCGTCAACGCCAGATTCGGCGTATCGATTTCGTAATCGTCGCCTGGCGTCAGATCGCGCAGATGCACTTCGATGGCGCCCTGCGCCAGTTGAATCTGCGCGGTGCGGTCGTCCAGGGTCAGAAACGAGATGCCGGTTTCGCTCGACATGCGAATAGCGGTGCTGCCGATGTGCACTTCGCCTCGCGAATCTTTATCGGCCCAGAGATTGTCTCCCGTAGTCAGCGGCCGATTTGGGTCCGCTTGTACCCAATCCTGGTCGCCCGAAACCTGATAGGAAACCGAGCCCTGCATGTAGTTCAGCCGCGCGACACGGCCCGGCGGGTCTTGCTGGTCCTGATCTTGCGCATCTTGCGCGAAAACCGGATGCGCCAGCGATCCTACGAAGGCCAACAGTAGAAGCAAAGGAAACGAACGCCAGAAAGCGTTGCTCACGGAAATGGCTCCTTTGGAGAGTTGTTCCTTTGATAGCACACCTACCCGGCTCGTCCAACGAAACGCTGTGAACCATGTAAGCCATGCGATAACACGCGCCGTTGCCATTGTGTTTTGCTCCTGCTAGTTCAACACCGATTTGCCTCTCAAGTTCCAAACTTTCGGCGGCAAAGAATCCGTGCCGTGCGTGATGTCGATTCAGCCGTAGACGCCGCGGCCCCGATTTCTCGGGGCCACGGGTTTCATCGCCAGTTATACCAACTTTCCGAAGTCTTACCGTCGGCCTCCGCCGCCATGACCGCCACCACTGCCGCGGGAACCGCCGCCACCACGCGATCCACCGCCTCCGTGGTATCCGCCACCGCCACCACCGCCACCGCGATAGCCTCCACCGCCACCACCGCGAGGCGCACTATACCCGCCGTGCGGAGCGCTGTAGCCACGAGGGGCACCGTAGCCACGAGGGGCACCGTAGCCACGAGGAGCATTGTAGCCCCGGGGAGCATTGTCGTTCCCTCGAGGTCCGCCATTGCCGTAGGGAGAGCCATACTGCCTGCCGTATCCGCCGCGAGGCTGGACGATTGGCTGGTGCATGTTGAGAGGCGGTCGAGAAGTGCGCCCGTTCGAGTAGCCGTCGTATCCTCCGCGCGAGCGATTGGCTTGGCCCTCATATCCACTTCTCCCCGAGAACCCGCCGCTCGAACTCCGCGACTGCGGCGTGAAACGCTGCCATCCTCCACCGCGATTAGCCGCGCCGCCGAACGAAGATCCATTTGCTCGGTTTCCGAAAGACTGTCGAGCTGAGTTGGTCGCGCCGCGGTTGCCTTGAAATCCCCGCTCTGCGCCGCGCGCATTGCCGCCTTGAGGAGGAGTGAACGTTCGCCACCCCTGGCGGCTAGACGTCACGGGGCCACGATTCGCGTTCGTTGGAGTAAACGAATTGCGCGATCCGGACGATACCCGCCCTTGCCCAAACGATCCCGCGTTGCGATTGGCGACGCCATTGAAACCTGCACCGCGATTAAAGCCGCGCACGTTAGTCCGATCGCCGCCGGTGAAAAAGTGCTGCGATGCCGGGGGAGCGGACCGGAACGAATTCGGATTGGCGGCACGGCTGCTTGGGCTGTAGCTCGCCCGCGTCGGCTGGAATGGCATCCGTCCGCCGACCATCCGCGCCTGATTGAACTGCGAGGAGCTAATGCGGCTTTGGTGCATCGAAACCGCTTCCCGGCCGAAGTTATGCCCATCCATCGAAGAAAAACCGGCGCGAACGCGGTCGTTCCGCATTGCCTCGTTGAAATTGGAGATTCCGCGCCCTCCGCGCCCGAGCGGGGCGAATCCGTCGTGGAATCCCCGATCGTGAAATCCCCGATCGCGGAATCCGTCGCGCACTCCTTCGTAACGGTAATTGCGGCCCCAGCGGCCGTACCACGGGTGATACCAATCACCGGGTCCGCACGGCAGCCAGCCCACGCGGCCGAATCCATAGCCGAATCCGACTCCGAATCCCCAGCCACCTCCGCCCCAGCCAAAGAAGGAGACATACGCGGGAGCCCAAACCGGATAATAGAAGGGATCGTAGGAAACAGGTCCCGGCCACCACGCCCAATTGCCACCGTAAACGAACCAGCGCCCGTAGTGATACGGCGCCCAGCCCCACGGCTCGTAGGAAACCCACGTCCAGCCGTAATACGGTTCGTAAACCCAGCGTCCGTCGCGATACGGCGCCCAGTTCGGGCCCTCAGACGGAATCCATACCTGACCGTAATCTGGAACTTCCGACCACGTGCCGTAGCCATCCAAGTCTCCCGATCCCGTGTAGTACGGATCGGTTTTGCGCCAGCTCTGCGCGCTTTCAAGCTTGTTGTTGCGGTCCTCGTTCCAGTTGTCCCAGGCGTCTTCCGCCGGCGCCGTGGAAGTTTTGTATTCGGGATTGCTGGTTCCGGCGACGGTAATCAATTGGCCGGCGTCAACGTGCGTGCTGCCTTGCGGCGTAGAGATGTCCGCAGAACCTTGGCGCACGGTAATTTCTGTTTCCGCATCTGAATTCACCAGGATGCGGTATTCGCCGGGACCGTTGGGATGCAGCGATGCATTGGGCGTATCGATTTCAGGAGTGGCTTGGGCGTCCTTCATCACCGTGTAGGTGGCTAAGCCCTGGCCAACCTGCACTTGGATATTCGTTTTATTGAGCTGTGCAATTTTGGCGGTCGAATCGCTGGACATGCGAAGAATGTCGGCATAATCGAGTTCGATTTCGGCACGCCCATCCTTTCCCGTACTGATTCGATCACCCACCGCGACCGGTGTATTCACGACCGCCGCGACCCAATCGCCGTTGTCGCCGCGCTGCGTGGAGACGCTCCCTTGAACCAAGCTCACGCGCGCCATGCCCGGAGCGTTCGGGTTGGCATCCGTGGCCACGTTGGATTGACCGTTCGATTGATCATTCGGAGGTGGCGCTGGCGGACCTGATTGGTCCTGCGCGCGGGCTGGAACAATGGCGAATAAGAAAGCCGCCGCAATGAATGCGATAAAAGATTTTTTCATGATGGCCCACCTCCAGCGAAAACCTAATGCTCCAACCTGAGCAATGCACGGCCTGTGCCAAACTTCATTTTCCGAGCATATGTAAATGTAAGCAGGGACTGGGCTTATGGCCGTCAAGCTTTTCCAAAAAACCAGGGAATTGGAGCGACTGGTGGTTTTGGCGCGGTGCTGGTGGTTTTCAACCACTGCGACGTTTCAGGGCGCCGGAGGCTGGCCCACGTCAGAAGGTTCCTCTGGGTCCGCGACGCCCATTTTGGAGAGGCGATAGCGAAGCGCGTTTCGAGAAAGACCGAGCGCGCGCGCGGCCTGGGATTTGTTTCCATTGGCCTGACGAAGCGCTTCGCGAATCATCTCTTCTTCCCATTTTTCGAGCGTCATGCCCGGAGGCAGCGCTGGAGCAGAACTAGCGGACGCACGGCGGGAAGGCGATTCCGAATCGAGGTGAATATCCGCGGCGTCGAGCACATCAGTGGAGGCGAGCGTGGCGGCGCGGGCGATAATGTTTTCGAGTTCGCGGATATTTCCCGACCAGTGGTAATCGATAAGCTTGCGCAGCGCGTCCGGCTTAAGCTTGCGCGCCGGTTGATTCGATTCGCGCGCAAATTTTTCGAGGAAGAAGTTCGCGAGCGCGGGAACGTCTTCTTTGTGCTCGCGCAGCGGCGGGATATCGATGGCGACTACGTTCAGGCGATAGTAGAGATCCTCGCGGAACGCGCCTTCTTCGATTGCCGCACGCAAGTCACGATTCGTGGCGGCGATCAGGCGGACGTCCACTTTCAGCGTTTTTGTGCCGCCGAGGCGTTCGAACTCGCGGTCTTGCAGGACGCGCAACAGCTTGACTTGCGTAGCGGGTGGCACGTCGCCAATTTCGTCCAGGAATAGAGTGCCCCTGTCGGCCAGCTCGAATTTTCCTGGTTTGCTGGCGGTGGCGCCGGAGAACGCTCCCTTTTCGTAGCCGAAAAGTTCGCTTTCGAGGAGATTTTCGGGAATGGCGGTGCTATTGATTTTAACGAACGGCCCGGACGCGCGCTGCGAATGTTCGTGGATGGCACGAGCGATCAGATCTTTTCCGACGCCGCTTTCGCCGCCGAGGAGAACGGTAGCATTGGTGGCGGCCACCCGCTCAACCAGGGCGAGCACCGCCTGCATCTTGTCGCTGTGAGCGATGACGTTCTTGTATTCGTATCGTTTGCCAAGAGCCTCGCGCAGCGCGCGATTTTCGTCGCGTAGTTCGCGCGTGGCCAGCTCTTTGCGGATTACCAGAACGAGCTCGGCCAGCGAGAAGGGCTTCAAGACGTAATCGGAGGCGCCGGCTTTCATGGCCTCGACCGCGGCTTCAACGGTGCCGTAGGCGGTCATGATGATCACGGGCAGATTGGCATTGACGCGCTTGAGAGCTTGAAGGAATTCAACTCCGGTCATTCCAGGAAGCTTGAAATCCGAGAGGACCAGATCGAAAGGTTCTTTAGTGGCGAATTGGAGGCCAATTTCGGCGCTCTCCGCGCTGCGTGCACGGTAACCTTCATCGGCGAGCTGCAGTTCGAGCAGACGCCGCAGTTTGGGCTCGTCTTCGACGATGAGGATGGATGGTTTCAAGGAGGTCATTTTCGTTGGGACTCGTTTGGAAGGAAGACGCGAAAGCGCGCGCCGTGCGGCGAGTCTTCCAGGCGAATCGAGCCGCCGTGTTCGTCCAGAATCTTCGCTACGATAGCCAATCCCAGGCCTACGCCGTCCTTTTTCGAAGTAAAGAACGGATTGAAAATCTGCTCGCGCAATTCCTTCGGAACGCCCGGGCCGGAATCTTCAACCACAACCGAGACGCCGTTGCGCCCGTTGGAAGCGCCTGCGCCGATGGCAAGTTTTAGATTCGCATCGATTTCCTGCGGAGCGCCTTCCATGGATTGGAAAGCATTTTGGATCAGGTTGATGAACACGCGCTCGCTAAGCTGCTCGTCGACCATCACATCCAGGATCGCGGCGGCGTAGTCTCGTTCGACACGCACGTGGGCACGCGGGAATTGATGTTCGACGGATTCGAGCGCGCGATCGACGATTTCGGTGATGCGGTGCGGACGCGCCTCAATCTGCATGGGGCGGGCGAAATCGAGAAAGCGAGCGATCAGCGCATTCAGGCGATCGACTTCGGAGGAAATATATCCGGCGAGTTCGGCGGCGAGCGGCTGGGCCTCCGAAAGTTTTTGCGTCAACATTTCCGCCGAGCCTTTGATCACGCCAAGTGGATTGCGAATTTCGTGCGCCAGCCCGGCGGACATTTGGCCCAGAGCGGCGAGGCGTTCGGAACGGCGAGCCTCGGCCTCCGCGCGGCGCAGCTGTTTATTGGTTTCTTCGAGAGTCTCGGAAAGCTCCTGGTAGCGCTTTACCTGGCGGCGGTTTTCGACTACGAAACGATTCACGAGCATGGCCGCGAGAAGGAAGAACAGAATTCGGATCGCCAGCGTAGTTTCGGCGTCTTCGGTAAGCTCGTAGAGCTTGAGGGCGGGAATCAAATACGAGCAGTAGGACGCCGATGCGACAGCGGTCCAGAGCAGCGTGGCCAGAGGGCCGAAATAAATCGCGGCGGTAATGATGGGCACAAAATAAATGGGCCAGTAGGTGCTGTTGATGCCGACGTCGCCAGTGTGGTCAAGGAGCACCGTAGCGAGAATTATTTTTATTATTACGACGGTGTAGCGTCCGGACTTCGGGTATTGGCTGATTAGCGTGCCTTCAAGAAACTGGACAACAACGAAGCCGGCAAGGAGAAGTTGCTTGTGAATCTCGTGGACGGGCGGTAGAACGGCGAGGCCTACGATGAAAAGCAACCAGACAACGTCGATCCAGTCGACGGCCGCACCTTTGCGGTAGAGGAGCCCCCAGCCGTGCTCGGCGCGCGTTTCGGACATAGGTGAGTCTCGCCCGACTGTAGCACGAGTATTTGAGGGGGGCGAAAGGGGCTGCGAAGAGGGTGCGAATCTGTGTCGATCTGAGGGAGAGAGGGCGCTTTGTTTTGAGTCACTTACGGATGAATTAGATTGGCAACCTGTGTCGATCTGCCCGGAGTGATTAGTGGCTGGTGATCCGTGATTCGCGGAGGACGAGAGCCCCGCGCGTGAGATGGATTGGTCCGCGCGGGAATCTAGTGCGAGTGGGGCTGACTTTGCGGATGTTGACATCTCGTCCATAAACAATTCACGTTAGCACGAACGATGCCGAGCGCAACAAGAAAGAAGTACAGGTGCGATCACCTGTACCTGCGGGCTAGAACCAGCTAATGAGCTACAGACGGAACAGAGATACGGAGCCCGCAGACAGCGGTCGCTCGGCCGAGCGCGCCTGTTGCTGCCGACGCCGCGTGCGTGCTTCGCCCGCCGACTCCGCGATGATAAAATGCGCGCCAAACTGGAGCAAAAATGGGATCCGCTAGATTACTTGGAGCCATGCGGTCGCTGCGGCAAGACGACTCGGTCTTGAAGCAGAACGTCAGGCCGGGAACGGCGAAGCGCATGCTGAAGTTTTCCCGGCCCTACACCAGTTTGCTGACGATTTTCCTGCTCGTCGTGATCGTGGACGCGACCGTTGGGATCGCCAATCCGCTGATCTACCGCGACATCATCAACAACGGAATTTTGAAGGACGATATCCCGCTGATTATCAAGCTGGCGGTGCTGGCGGGGATTCTGGGCGCTTTCGATGCGACGCTTGGACTGGCGCAATCGTATCTGGCGGCGAAAATCGGTTCGCGAATCGTGCTTTCCCTGCGCAGCAAGCTCTTCGCGCACGTTCAAAAAATGCCGCTGGCGTTCTTCACGCGCACGCAGACCGGCGCGCTGGTGAGCCGCTTGAACACGGACGTCAGCGGGGCGCGAACGGCGTTCACGGACATTCTTTCCAACGTGGTCGGCAATCTCATCACGGTCGCGCTCGTTTTCGGGGCGATGTTCGTGCTTTCGTGGCGTATCACTGTGGCGGCGATGGTGCTGATTCCGCTGTTTTTGTTCCCGGCGCGCTGGTGGGGACGCAAGCTGCAAAAAATCACGCGCGAGAGTTACGACCTGCATGCGGCGATGAACAACCTGATGGTGGAGCGCTTCAACGTGGCCGGGGCGCATCTCGCCAAGCTCTTCGGGCGGGCGCAGGACGAGAATCGCGACTTCACCGCGAAGGCCGCTCGGGTTTCGGATATCAGCGTGACGCAAGCGGTCTATGGCCGGCTATTTTTCATGGGGCTGATGCTGATGGCCTATTTTGCGACCGCGCTTGTTTACGGCTGGGGAGGCGTCCTCGCCGCGGTGCACACGCTAGACGTTGGAACGGTGGTGGCGCTGGCGGCGCTCCTCGGCCGGGTCTACGGTCCGCTGGCGGGGCTATCCAATATTCAAGTGAGTGTGATGACGGCGCTGGTTTCGTTCGATCGTGTATTTGAAGTGCTCGATCTGGCGCCGATGATTCAGGAAAAGCCCGGTGCAGCCGAATTACCGAAAGGGCCGGCGCGGATTTCGTTCGACCAAGTTTCATTCCGCTACCCGACGGCGGCGGAAGTTTCGCTGGCGTCGCTCGAGTCAATCGCGGTGCCGGACAGACTGCCGGAAAAAGTCGTGCTGCGTGATATCAGTTTCGTTGCAGAGCCCGGAGAACTGGTGGCGCTGGTGGGACCTTCGGGCGCAGGTAAAACAACGATCACGCAGTTGGTACCGCGGCTGTACGACGTGCAATCCGGATCGGTTTCAATTGACGGCATCGACGTTCGCGACGCGAAGTTAGAGAGTTTGCACCAGCGGATCGGCACGGTCACGCAGGAAGCGCATCTGTTTCACGATACGATTCGCGCGAACCTGTTGTACGCGAAGCCCGATGCGACGGATGCCGATCTGAGGGAAGCGATGCGCGCCGCGCAAATCCTGACCCTGGTTGAATCGCTGCCGAAAGGGCTGGATACCCTGGTGGGTGAGCGGGGATACCGATTCTCGGGCGGCGAAAAGCAGCGGCTGGCCATTGCGCGACTTCTGCTGAAGGCTCCGGACATCGTAATTCTCGACGAAGCGACGGCGCATCTGGATTCTGAATCGGAGGCAGCCATCCAACGAGCGTTCCAAGAGGCGCTTCGCGGGCGCACGTCCTTGGTGATTGCGCATCGCCTGTCGACGATTCTGGAAGCGGATCAAATCCTGGTGGTGCAGGAGGGAACAATCATCGATCGCGGCACGCACGCCGAATTGATCGAGCGCGGGGGGCTCTACGCCGATTTGTACCGGCGGCAATTCGCTCAGGCTGAATTGCGAACTGGCGCGCAAAGATGAAAGGGGGCAAGGAACGAACACCCGCAGCGGGACTGTATTGGCGACGATTAGTGGGAGAGGATTAGCTCGGCTTCGGCGATCAGCGCGGGCGCGCTCGCGGCTAGGGCACGGCGGACAGCGGAATCGAGACACCAGCCGACGAGCAAAATCGAAGGAGCGGCGACTTGCGGAAGCGCGCTGAGTTCGCCGAGAGTGGCGCATTCCACGTTTTGATCTGCTGAAGCCGCACGGGAAACTACGGCGGCGGGAATATCGGGTGGCAACCCGGCGGCGAGAAGCTGCTGGTGTAGATGTTCAAAATCGTGGCCGGGCATATAAATGACGAGAGTGGCATCCTCCCGTGCGAGCGATTGCCAATCGCGGTCAGTTGGCGCTTCGCTTCCGGCGGCGCGATGGTTGGTGACGATCACGACGCGCGCGGCTTTACGACGATCGGTAAGAGACGTGCCAAGAGCTGCCGCTGCAGCGAGTCCGGCAGTGACCCCAGGAACGACCTCCCACGGAATTCCGGCGGATTCGAGCGCGTCTATTTCCTCAGCGAGGCGGCCGAAGATAGAAGGATCGCCGCCTTTAAGGCGAATCACTGAAAGACCCGCGCGCGCTGCAGCGATCGTGCGAGCGTTAATTTCTGATTGCGTTGCGCCTTTTGCTCCGCAGCGCTTTCCGACGTTGACGATCTCGGCCCGCGCGCCCGCCAGGGCAAGAATCGCCGCGGGCACGAGATCATCGTGCAGAATCACGTCCGCACAGGCAAGGAGCTTTAACGCTTTTACAGTGAGGAGATCGGGATCACCGGGGCCAGCGCCGACCAGATAGACTTTGCCGGGTTCGGTCATTTCGCTGCCCTGACGTTCACTCGGACACCGCTTCGGGAACTGGTCCGGGAGCCGGATCACGAACGACGGCGGTAACCTGAGTTCCGGCGAGTTGGGCACGAAGCTCCTCGTCCGAGAATCGCGCGAAATAAGCGCGGAGATTTTCTTGGGGTTCGCGAGCCGCAACATACGCGTTGAGCAGGCGCGCGATGGCGTCCGGCACTTCGGTAGCGAAGCAGCGGTAGCCCACGGGACGCGAGAGGCGTTGGTATTCGCCCACGGCTCCCCCGAGCGAAAAGTAATACGCATCAAGCATATCTTTGCCGGATTTCAGCTTCTTTCCTTCGATGCCTATATCGGCGATCCAGTGCTGGCCGCAAGAATTGGTGCAGCCGGTGACGTTGAGTTTTAGTTGCTGATCGAATTGTGGCACGCGCTCCTCAAGTTCATCGATCAGCCAGCGGGTATAACTCTTGGTTTCGGTGATGGCCAGCTTGCAGAATTCGGTGCCGGTGCAGGAGACTGCGCCACGGCGGAAGGGCGACGCGGCGACGGGAAGGCCAGCGGAGTCGAGTTCGCGGGCCACGGTTTCGGTCGCATCCTTCGGAATATTGACGAGCAACAGATTCTGCATATTCGTAACGCGGATTTCACCGCTGCCGAAGCGCTCGGCGAGATCGGCCGCCAATCGCATTTGATCGGGCGTGATGCGTCCGCGCAGAACCGACGCGCCGACGTAGCACAGCCCCGCCTGCTTCTGCGCGTAGATGCCAACGTGGTCGCGGAAAACGTCCGCCGGAGGATGCTCTTCTGCGGCAGGATCGAGTTTGAAGTCGATGCGGCGCTGGATCTCGTCCAGGAA
>JBOGMW010000225.1:0-11525 GCA_050746805.1 Candidatus Acidiferrales bacterium
CTGGTGTTCTATCAGGGGCACTGGGACACGCTCTCCTCGACCAAGGTGATGCTTGCGAGAGCCGGCGTGAATCCCGCCACGCTTCCGCACGCAGTGGGCGTCTTCAATCTGGTCGCGTTTGTTGCTATCGCCCTGGCCACGTTCATCTTAATCGTCGGCATTAAAGAATCGGCGGATTTCACTACCGTGGTAGTGCTCATTAAAGTTGCCATCGTTTTCGTCTTCATCGCCGTTGCGGGTGCATTTGTGCTTCACCATACCAGTGTGGCCGCGGCGAACTGGCACCCGTTTATTCCTGCCAATCGGGGCCATTTTGGAGAATTTGGCTGGTCTGGAATCGCGCGCGGTGCGTCCGTGATTTTCTTTGCCTATATCGGATTTGACGCCGTCTCCACGGCAGCACAGGAAGCCAAGAATCCGCAGCGCGACATGCCCATCGGAATCATCGGCTCACTGGTGGTATGCACGGTTCTTTACATCCTAGTCTCTGGCTTGCTCACTGCGGTCGTTCCGTACACGTCCCTGGACGTTGCCGCTCCCGTCGCAGTGGCCATTGATGCCACCGGCGTCAGGTGGGGCAGTCTGCTTGTGAAAGCTGGAGCGGTGGCTGGTTTGGGCAGCGTCATGCTCGTGATGCTTCTCGGGCAGTCGCGCGTCTTTTACTCCATGTCGCGCGACGGGCTGTTGCCCAAATGGGCGGGCGCAATTCATGCGCGTTTTCGCACTCCCTGGATTTCATCGCTGGTTGTGGGCGTGTGCGTAGCGGCTTTTGCCTCGCTGATACCAATTGGCGATTTGGCCGACCTGGTAAACATCGGCACGCTTCTGGCCTTCGTGATTGTTTCCGCGGGCGTTTGGGTTCTGCGCAGGAAGCGGCCGGACTTGCCCCGCCCGTTTAAGACCCCCCTTGTGCCTCTCGTTCCGATTCTGGGCATAGTGACTGCAGTGGGTGCCATGGCGAGCCTTCCCCCGATCACTTGGTTTCGGCTTCTCATCTGGCTTGCAGTGGGATTAGTCGTTTACGCATTCTATAGCCGCAAGCACAGCAAAGTCCGGATCGCCGCCATGCAGAAAGAACAGGACGCGGTAACGTGAGCGGGGTGCGGGGCCAACTGCGAGAGCCGCCACAGCATTCGCCCCTTTCGCGCCGATTTTCCTCCCGACGCGTTGGGGTTTTTCTCCGCAAAACCACCCTCCCGGACCAAGCCGCCATCGCGGTCCTCCTGATTTACGCTGCAATCATCATCGTCCGGCATTTCGGCGCCAATCTGGGCGCATTTTCGTTCGTCGGCTTCGTCGCATTTGTCGCGGCGCTCTACCTGATCATTCGCCTGATCCCCTGGATTCGCAACCGCTTGCTCTGGAGTCTGCGCAATCGCCTGGCAGTCGCATACGTATTTATCGCCGTAATCCCGATCCTGCTGCTGCTCGCCATGGTTGGAGCATCCGCTTGGCTCCTCGAACTGCAAATCGGCGCCCACCTGTTGCACGATGATTTACAGGGACGCATCAGCGTCATATCCGCGGACACGAACGCCATCGCAGCCGCACTGTCTCGCGAACGAGGCATCCAGCCGAACCGGCCCGTACCGCCCAATTCCAGAGCCGTCGAGAGTCCCATTTTGTCGCGTCCAGAAGTGGCAAGCGTAATTGCCGCCGCGCAAGCGAAATGGCCGGACCTGCGCGCCTACTTGAATCATGGATCTCAGTTGGTTCGCGCGGAAGGCGGAAAACAATTTGCCGGGTTGGTGGAATTTCGGGGGGGACTTTGGTTTTCATCGGCGGAGAGTTTGGTGGTCCCCGGAGGACACGCGACGGTTCTAGTTGTCGCGCCGATAACAGGGACTTTGCTCGATAGCTTCCCGCCACAACTCGGCGCAATTCAACTCACTCTACTGGACCCCGCGAAAAACAACTCGGTTCGGGGATTTCGGTTAAATAAGACCGTGTACGTCCCGCGCCAGCAGATATCCAGCGCGACTCGTAAAATGCCGCCCGCCACGTATTGGTTTGATCCCGCGCTCACGGGCTATTCAACGCTCGAAGCAAAACGCGCGGACGTCGGCGCAGATGCGCCCGACCGCCCGGTACTGGCTCGATTCGGCCTGCGCGCATCAAGCGTAAACGGTGCGCTACTCACAAACGTGGGTGACGTCGGACCGATATTGGTTGACCTCCTCGAGGCGATAGCCGTCGTCTTCCTTGTCCTGGAAATCGGCGCATTCACCACCGGATACTTCCTCACGCGAACGATCACCCGGTCGGTTTCCGACATGTATGCAGGCACCCTGCACGTGCGCCGCGGAGATCTGGGCTATCGCGTTCGCATCTCTCGGCGCGATCAACTGGGCTCTCTCGGCGAATCGTTTAACGAAATGATCGGTTCCGTTGGCGAGTTGCTCGATTCCCAGCGCGAGCGCCAAAAGTTGGCGAACGAAGTGGAAATTGCCCGTGAAGTCCAACAGCAGCTTTTCCCGCACGCTCTGCCATCGATCCCCGGCCTCGATATCGCGGCTGTCTGCCGCCCAGCGCGCGTGGTCAGCGGCGATTACTACGATTTCATTACCCTCAGCCCCACCAAAGTGGCCATCACCTTGGCCGATATCAGCGGCAAGGGCATCTTCGCCGCGCTGTTGATGGCCAGCCTGCAAGCAGCTCTGCGCAGTACTGCCATTTTAGAGAGCGCCGCCGGCAGCGCCGAGATCGTCTCGCGCCTCAATCGGCACCTTTTCAAGAACACCTCCGACGATCGCTACGCCACTCTGTTCTACGCAATCTACGATTCGGAGGCGAAAACTCTCACCTACACGAATGCCGGGCACCTGCCGCCGTTTTTCATCAACGACGGTTGCGTCCAGTGCCTCGATCAGGGCGGTACGGTGGTTGGCCTGTTCGAGGAGGTCGACTACACCGAATGCACGCTCCCGGTGAAATCCGGCAGCCTGCTAGTCGCCTTTAGTGACGGTCTTACCGAGCCTGAGAACGTGTACGGCGAGGAATTTGGGTTGGCGCGCCTGAGATCCGAGTTGCTTCACCAGCGCACTTTGCCCGCCGCAAAGATCGTCGAAAACCTGGTGACCACGGTCGAACAATGGGCCGGCTCGCCCGAGCAGGCGGACGACATCACCGTCGTAGTTGCTCACATGAACTAAAAGCGCCGGGACTTCGCATATACTGTTCGGTTGCGAATGCTCGCTTCGCGCCTGAATTGTTGACCATGAAAATCCTTACCGCAGCGGAAACCCGCGAAGTCGATCGCCTCACCGCCCAACGCTATAGCATTCCGAGTCTCACGCTGATGGAAAACGCCGGACGGAGCGTTGCCGAGTTCATCGCGATACAACTCCCGTCGTTCGCGCGGCGCAAAATCATCGTCGTTTGCGGGAAGGGGAACAACGGTGGCGACGGCTTCGTCGTCGCGCGCCATCTGTTGCAGTTGGGAGCGAGGCCGGTGGTTTATTTGTTCGCCGACGCGCACGGCGTGAAAGGTGAAGCGGCAGCGAACCTTAACCGCTGGAAACAGACTGGTGGAGAGATCGTCGCTGTCGGCGATTCATCGGCCATGGATTCCGCGCTCTTCGATGTTTCCGGCCCCGCGATCATCGTCGACGCGCTTCTTGGTACTGGCGTCCGTGGTTCCGTCGAAGGAATTCTGCGCCGCGCTATCGATACCATGAATGCGCGCGAGCCGGGGATTCCGGTCATCTCCATCGATATTCCCTCGGGCCTAAATGCTGACACGGGCGAAGTTGCCGGTACGGCCGTGCGCGCCGATTTCACCGTAACGTTCACCGCGCCCAAGCTCGGTTTCTTCCTCGGCGCGGCTGCGGAATATCAGGGTCAATTAATCGTCCGCCAGATCGGTTCGCCGCCCAAATTGATCGAGGAAGTCGGTCAATCGCGGCTGCGTTGGAGCAATGCTTCTGAGTTCGCAAAGTGTGCGATTCCGCGCAAACCGGAAGGCCACAAAGGCGACTACGGTCACGCGCTGGTGGTCGCTGGTTCGGTAGGGAAGACGGGCGCGGCCGTGCTGGCGTCGTGGGCCGCGCTGTGCGCCGGAGCCGGCTTGGTGACGGTCGCGACTCCGGAACCGGCTTTGCCCATCATAGCCATGCACACGCCGGAAGTAATGACCGCTCCGCTTCCCGCCACGTTGGCTGGCACCATATCCGAGCGCGCACTCGAAGGAAACGCATTCGCCGCGCTACTCTCGGGAAAGCGAGCCCTCGCGATTGGCCCGGGCCTTTCAACCCAGCCTGAAACGCAATCGTTCGTCCGCCGCATCGTTACAGGTTCCCGCGAAGTACCCATCGTTCTCGATGCAGACGGCCTCAACGCCTTCGCCGGGCGCGCATCGGAGTTGAATCAGCCGGCCGGCCTGCTCGCGATTACTCCTCACCCTGGCGAAATGGCGCGCTTGCTCGGTTGCTCGATCGCTCAGGTGCAGAAAAATCGCATCGAGGTGGCGCGCAAGGCAGCCGCCGATTGGAACGCCTACGTAATTTTGAAAGGCCACCACACCATCGTCGCCGCGCCGGATGGTCGCGCCTATCTCAACTCCACCGGCAATCCGGGCATGGCCACCGGCGGTACCGGCGACGCGCTCACCGGCATGCTTGCGGCCATGACGGCTCAATTCGGCACCGGCGACTGGCATCGCGTGCTCGCTTTCGGCGTCTATTTGCACGGTCTTGCGGGGGATGTCGCATGGGAGCAAACCGGCGGCGCGCCGTTGCTCGCGTCCGGCCTGATCCAGTCGATTCCCGGCGCCTATAAGAAACTCTTCGCCGAGTGTGACCGTGCCTAGCGCCGAAATTCTCACGCGCTCCGCCGAAGAAACCATCGCCCAGGGACGCAAGCTCGGCGCGCGCCTGACGCCTCCCGTGCTAATTCTGCTTTCCGGTGAACTCGGGGCAGGGAAGACCACATTCACGAAAGGCCTTGCGGCAGGCTTCGGCGCGGCTGGCGAAGACGAAGTCACCAGCCCCACCTTCACGCTGATCCACAAATACAACCGCGGCCCCCGCGCCTATCACATCGACCTCTACCGCATTACCGACGCGCACGACCTGAGCACGCTGGGGATCGAAGATATTTTCGATGAGACGACCGTCGTAATCGTGGAATGGCCCGAGAAGCTGACCCTGAATCCTGATTGGCCCATCGTGCGCATCCACCTGGAGCATGTGGACGAGCAGACCCGCCGCATCAGCATCGAAGGCCCCGCACTTGCCGCCGCAGTTTGACTCGGTCTTCTCCGTGTCTCTGTGCCTCCGTGGCCATTACCAGCCCATTTGCCGCATTCGCTCCAGGATGAGCGCGCTGTAATGCTTCATTCGCTCCGGCCGGCGTTTCCGAGGCAAAGGCAGAATTGCCGCGAGTTCCGCCGATTGCTCCCGGTCGAGATCGCGCGCCGGGATCCGATACCAATAGCGGCACGCCGCCTGCGCGCCATAAACACCAGGTCCCCATTCGACCACGTTGAGGTACAGCTCCAGAATGCGCCGCTTGCCGAGGACCACTTCGGCCACCGGCACAAGTGTCGCCTCGGCGCCCTTGCGCAGGAACGAGCGGTCGGTTCCGAAGAACAGGTTTTTCACCAGTTGCTGATCGATGGTCGATCCTCCGCGAATGCGCCCGCCGTCCATATCGTGTTCAGCAGCGATTTCCATGGCGTGCCAATCGAATCCATGATGCTGGTAGAAGCGCGCGTCTTCCGCGGCGATCACCGCATGTTGGAGATTGGGAGAAATCTGACTCAGCGGCACAAATTGGTATCGCTCGTGATACCGCTTGTGGTGCATCCAAGCTTGCAAGTCGCGCTCCGCATGCACGGCAGTGGTCGGCGGATTGATCCACCGCATCGCCGCCAGCATCAGCGCAAATAGCAACCAAAGCAGCGCCAGCCCAATGGCAATCCATCGAACGATGGATCGGAGCGAGGCTCTCGGTCGCGAGCGCTTCCGGGACGGTGCCGTGCTTTGTTTTTCCGCGTACGAGGACATTACAAGGCCATGTTCACTTGCCGCGTCCGCATCGCAGGGTCCCGCACTCGCCCTCGACGCCTAACGCCGTTTCTCGCGAGTCCGTGTGGTTCCTCCGATTGATTCCTTGTCAGGACTTCGTACCGAGATGCAGGCGAAGTAGTTCACGAAGTGCGTCAATGCCTGCGGCCTCCCTGAAAAAACGCTTTGGCACCAAACTGGCCGACTGCGGCGACTGGTAGAGGAGAAAAAACTGCTTGGCTTCCTTCCACTTCGTTACTGCTTCCCATTCGACCTCCGACGATACGTGCTCGCCTCGATAAGTGAAGCCCAGATCGTTAAAATTTAAGCTCACGCGGCCCTGCAACATCGGCTGCTTCTAAGAAGCCGACCCGCGCGATAGAACATCGCCAACCGCGGGTAAACGATGAAAAAGGCGCCTATCACAAACCAAACCAGATCCTCGAATATCGACTGTTTGGCCGTTAGGCTGAGAAGCACTGCCATCCCGAGCAGCACTATTCCCCCGATAGAGGTGACTAGCAGCGTCGCGCGAGCCACCAACCGAGTTCCACGCCAGACGTCGGTGGTCGCGTATTCACCTTCAGCGTGAATGGGCATCAGGAGAGGTTTTCCGCCTATTAATGGGCTCGTTGGATATTTGCATCGCCGCAAGCCAGTAAAACGGGCCGTTACATCCCCATAATCTGGAATCCAGCGTCCACGTAGATCACGTTGCCGGTGACGCCGCGTCCCAGATCGCTGGCCAGAAACACTGCCGTATCGGCCACTTCCGCAGTGTCGGTGTTGCGGCGCAACGGCGCGTGCTGCGCCACCAGGTCGAGCATCTTTGAAAGGTCTTTCACCCCGCGCGCGGAGATCGTCTTGATGGGTCCCGCCGAAATGGCGTTGACGCGAATCTTGCTCGGTCCTAGCTCGCTCGCCAGATAACGCATCTCCGCTTCCAGCGCCGCCTTCGCCACGCCCATCACGTTGTAGTTGGGAATCACGCGCGTCGAGCCGAGATACGTCAGCGTCATAATCGCGCCGCCATTGCTCATCGACGGCGCCAGCGCCTTCGCCACGGCTACCAGCGAATACGCGCTCACCTCCAGCGCGAACTGAAATCCTTCGCGCGACGTGTCGATGAACGGCTGATTCAGTTCCTCGTGCTTCGCGGCAGCCAAGCTGTGCACCACCGCGTCGAGTTGCCGCCCCTCCGCCTTCACCGACTCCGCCAGCCGCCCGATATCCTCCGGCCTGGTCACGTCGCAGGGATAAAACGCCGCGCATCCAAGCTCCCGCCCCAGTTCCTCGACGGCAGGTTTGGCGCGCTCATTCTGATACGTCAGCAGCAGCGTAGCGCCTTCGCGCGCAAACGCCGCCGCGATCGCGTACGCGATGCTCCACTTGTTCCACACTCCCAGCACGATGGCTGTCTTGCCGCTCAATAGATTGGACATGGCCCGACATTCTACTCGGAAAATTCCGTCATCGCCTCATCTTCCGCCACTCGAAAAATTGTAACGGTCGCGCGCGAGAAGATAACTCCAGAACCAGCAGCTTCCGTCTGGGCTTACTTTGCATGGACCAGCCGAATCAGGGCGTGCACGAAGTCGTAGATGTACGGCCATAGAACTCCCGCAATTCCAGCGGTGGCAGCTACCACTTTTTTAGATGGCTTGCTGATCTTCCCGCGCAGAGCCGCACCCGGCTGATGCGCCGCGCAGAAGCCACTCTTCACCGCCGGGCGGTAGCATCGCTGTCCTTCAGGACCGAGGTACAAGCAGGGCCCTTCATCAGACACCATCGATGTACCTGCAGGGAGGTCCGTCTGAATCGGGCCCATATCGTCCGAATCGATGCCGCTCTCCAGTCGAAATTCCGATTCCCGGTCGCTAAAGGTCGAATTCGCCATATTTTGACTCATTTTCCATCAGCATATCGGTTTGCCGTGCCCCTGTCTCTCATTGCTGCCGTCCCGCCATTAACGCTTACGCCGAGTTCCATTGCACCAACATCTCAGCCCCGGTACAGTGAAATCTTGCCTGCGGGCTGTTGCCCTTAATGCCAGATACGCGCATCGCGTCATCGCTCACCCATCCGGAACGGATGAAGCTGGAGCCTTACTCCGCCGAAATTACCTTCTCAAATCTCGCGTTGGGAATGGATAACATCCATTATGACGTCTTTCTCAGCCCCAAATTCGTCGAATTCACGCAGAAGTACTTGCTAGACCTCATCCGCCAAACTGTCAACTTCCAACTCCCCAACGCCAAGGAACGCGACCGCAAGCAGGCCAGTTCGCCCGAGCACGGCGCGTTTCGCCGCCTGCTCACCGAGATTCTCCAAGAGTCAATCACTCGCGCCAAATACCACCAATCGATCGAAACCGACGTCCTGCACCGCCTGGCGCTGTTGAAGTTCATCATGCAGGAAGCCATCAACCAGTTTTCCAGCATACTGGTCGAGTGCAAGGACTGGATTCGCTCTCGCGGCGAGCTGTTCGAGCACAGCGAGCAAGCCCACGTGATGCGCTCGAAGATCGCCGAGCTGCAAGCGGGCCGCAAGGGCGTAATCCGACAGGTCGGCGAAACGCTTTGCCGTATCTGGCGCGAAGTCGAGGAAGGCGCGCTTTCAAAAACCCGCCGCGCCCTATTCGGTGACGATTTTTTCGAAACCTATCAACTGCTGCAAAATCGCTGCCTTTTCGTCGAAAATGGCAGCGACGATCATCTGTTCCTCGAACACTACGTCCTGCTCGGCAATTTCATGAGCGACCCCGATCGGTTCGAGGTTTTCGACGAGCTGCTTCTCGGCCTGATCCGCGACTGTGTGCCCACCAGCGACAATGCCGACGAACTCGCGAAGGCGCGCAAGACTCACGAACGCCTTCTCGAACAAGCTCGCTCGCTTCGTTCGGAATTGGCGCGCCTCGAAGAAGAACAGGAAGAAGCCGAGCGCCGCTCCGGATCAGCGGCCGAATCCTTCCCGTCGCTCTTCAAGCGCAAGCCCGGAATCTCTGGTGATATTTCCGGCGAAGTTATCGAACTTCGCCGCAAATACGCGTCGCTTGAGAAAAATCTCGAAGGACTCGCCCCGCAAATCACTGCTGCCAAACTGCGCGTGGATTTCCTGACCGAGGAGTTTCAAAGCCGCCTCGGTGACTATCTGAACCAGCCCGCAAACACCCGGCGTTTATTCGACGCCCGCGCGGTCGTCGAAGATGCCGGCAGCTCGTCCGATACCCGCGCGCGCCTGTTGGAAGAATGGGTCCATCGCCTTGAGGAGCAGGACATGCTCTTCCACGTCCTCGCCGGTTACGAGCTTCGCAAAATCGCCGCTGAATACTGCCCGCCGATCCACTTGCAGCAGTTGAAAAAAGCCATGGTGAATCGCGATGAGGCCAAGCGCGTCGAGAAAATCTTGGAGCAGTTCCCGGCGCGCAAAATTTCCATCCGCAAACTCGAAGAAGCGTCCCGATCCATTCGCCGCCGCGGTCACGATGAAACCTGCGTAATCGCCTCGCAATTTGCCGAAGATCTGATGCGTCTCCGCCGCGACCGCCGCAATTTCCAGCACGTCGCTTCCTGGATGGAGCGCATCAATCTCGTCCGCTCCGAACGCGCCCGCGAGCTTTCGCGCGCCAACAAAAGCCTCTACGAGTTTCTGCACCCGGACGAAGGCCGCCCCGCCGACGACCCCATCATCAATCACGTGGTCATTAAAGCAGACGTGCGCGGCTCGACCGGCATCACCAAAGACCTGCTCGCCCGCGGCATGAATCCTGCTTCGCACTTCAGCATGGCCTTGCACGAGCCCGTCAAAAAAATGCTCGAGCGGTACGGCGCCGCGAAGGTTTTCATCGAAGGCGACGCCATCATCCTGGCCATCTACGAGACTGAATCTACGCGTGCCACACAGCGCGCCGTGGCTCGCGCTTGCGTGCTCGCTCGCGAAATTCTCGCCGTCACCGGCGCCTACAACGCCCGCGCGCAATCAAGCGGCCTGCCGGCGCTCGAACTCGGCGTCGGCGTCGCGTTTCAGGATTCCGCGCCCTCTCTCTGGATGGATGCCGACTCGAAAATCATGATCTCGCGAGCGCTGAATCTTTCCGACCGTCTTTCCAGCTGCGCCAAAATGGCCAAGCGCCTGTTCAAAGAAAATCCGTCGCCTTTCAACGTGTATCTTCTCCAATCGTTGATGGACGACGCCGCCGACGACGAAGGCGAGGAGCTTTTGGTGCGCTACAACCTGAATGGCATCGAGCTCAACGAGGAAGGCTTCCAGAAGCTCAGCGCTGAAATTTCGCTCGCGCCAATGGGAGGCAACTTCCCGCTTCCTTGGGGGAAAGAACGCGTGCAGCTCTATTTCGGTGAAGTTCCGCTCGGCGAATCGATCGAGCCTATCGTCATACGCAAAGGCTCCGTCCGCCAGCTTTTGCCCGGCGGCAAAGTCGGCGCCCCTGGCAATCGCCCTTACTATGAAGTTTGCACCGACTCGAAGCTCCTCGACCTGGCCCGCAAAAAAGTCTCGCAGCGATCTCTCAATTCCTAGCTGGAATCCGCCCGAAACGGTCCTCATCGTTCCGATCGCAAAAATGAGCGCCCGTGAATTCACTGGCAATATCATAACAAATTGAATATATTAGCTGTACCTATGGTGGTTACCCAGGAGACGCCATGATTGGCTCCAGGGATACCGTTCTCGAAATAGTATTCTATCTCGCATGTGCCGCCCTGCTTATTTTGACGAGCGCTTTTCATTGGAAGTTTTGGCCATGTATGGCGTGCGTTGTTGGCATCGGTTGGATGGTCGAGCGGAGCCGGATTTCGAAGGCCCGACCGGCGATTAGCTCCCAGCGAATGATGGCCGGAGCGGCAGTCGCCTTTGGTTTCTACGCGATTGAGATGTTTATCTTAGGCAATCATGTGCGCGACGCGCTGTGGGCGCTGGTCGTATGCTTTGCCCTGGCCTGGGGAGCTATCAAACACAAGCACAACGGGCGTCAGCGACTCACGCTCGACCCGCGCAGCCAGTTCAGATTAAACTAGCGGTGCTCCTGCTACCTCTAACTCCGCGCCGGGGCGCGTATTTGTTTGCCACATCCTGCTATAATCCGCCTGGAGGCGAAAGGGGTCCGGTGACCTTCGTGGCCTTCAAAGCCATTGATTCTGTCCTTGACGGCCAGAATGGTGGGTTCGACTCCCACACGCTTCCGCCAAGCTATTCAGCTCACGCAGGTCGTAACCGCTGTTTCGTGACACTCAGGCACCTGTACTGTTCGCGGGCGCGCTTTTGGTATGCTATTCGAGATGCCGCCCCGCAAGAAAAAGTCGAAATTCAAAGTCACCAAGGAAGCGCGACGCCGCGCCCGCCCATGGAATCCGGATCGGTACTTCCCCGGTGTTTTCCATCCTCACGTTCGCGTCAATGGTATCCCCGCCGTGTGCGCTGTCTCGATTCATCTCGACAATTTCTACCCTGATGCTGTGCGGCTTCTCGTCCTTTGTAGGGACTCCGTCGGCGATTACGCTCGGA
>JBOGMW010000226.1:0-16744 GCA_050746805.1 Candidatus Acidiferrales bacterium
GGGTTTGCTACCTACACGGTTCTCGGCAAGCGTGTAGCTGCGGATTACGACGCAATATCCATGACCGCGTTCAATATCGCTGTCGCAACCATTCTGATCTCGCCGCTAACCGTCCACCAGGCGCTGCGGCTTCATTGGGGTAGTGTGGGATGGGCTGGCTGGACGGGCATGTTGTATATGTCAATCCTCAGTTCCACTGCTGCTTACATGATGTTTTACTGGATCTTGCGCTATATGGACGCGTCGCGCGTGGTGGTGCTGAATTACTGCCAGCCGGTAATCGTGGTGTTACTCTCAATGCCAATCCTTGGCGAGCGCCCTACGCGAAATTTCGTTATGGGCAGCGCGTTGGTCCTCCTCGGAGTGTATATGGCAGAGCATGTCGCTCGGCGCAAACGCGCGATCGATCGGCATTAGTAAGATTAGGAAAACGGAGGGCTAAATGTCCGGTCGTAAACCAGCGCAGCTTATGCTTCGTGCGGGGCCCGTGGATGGGAAGCCCCGCGCCGAAGAGAGAGGTGGTCGAAGCTCGACCGGCGGACCGGCTACTTGTGCGCCATTTCCAAGTCGATCAGGATATGAAGGTCGTTGCCGACCATTCCCGGATCAGCCGCAACACCGAAATCCTGGCGGTTTATCGTCGTAGTGGCCGAAGCTCCCATCCGAAATCCGCCCATCGCCTTGATCGGCTTGCTCACGTCGCTCACCTTTAGTGTTACCGGCTTGGTGACGCCGCGAATGGTTAGATCGCCGTTCAGATCGTAGGTGCCGTCACCAGTCTTGGTGATGTTTGTGGATTTGAATGTGATCGTCGGATATTGCGCCACGTCGAGGAAGTGCTCGCTCTTCAAATCGTTGTCGCGCATGGCCACTCGCGTATAAACAGTATCCGCTGGAATGGTCACGTCGACAGTGGATTTCGTAATGTCATCGTTATCGATCGTAACCGTGCCGGTTACCTTCGTGAATTCGCCCTGCACGGTTGAAATTCCCAGGTGCTTTACGAAAAACTGTGCGTTGGCGTGATTCGGATCGATCTGCCATGTCGTAGTATCCGCCAACGCGGGCAATGCCATCGCCGCCGCCAACCCCAGAACCACCAGCCACTTCTTCATCTGCCGCCTCCTTGGAAAATCGTAAGGTGTTGCCCGTCGTCTCGGGCCGCCGCTATAGGCGCGCTCGTAGCGCCTACGTATTCCGTTCAAGGTCAATTCCCACTTTGCTGCGAGCCGCCGGAAGTATATACCGCTCGGCGCACCGGTCAACAATTAACGCGCCTGCTTCTCCTTTCGGCCAGGCGCGTAAAACTAGCTGGGCAAACGCGGCGGGCGCGTGCTATGTAAACGCTTATCACGTTATAAGCGGGAAGAACGCCGCATAACAACAGTCAATTGGACAGCTCGGCGCGCTCTTTGTACCTTTACGGCAGGAGCTTTTTGATGCTGACTAAGGACCACACGGAAGGCCCGGACGCAAGCGCGCGGATTCACTGTCGCGTAGCTGCGCAATTCGGCGCCGCCGCCAATGCTTATACCATCAGTCTGACCCACAGCGATCCTGCCGCGCTCGAACGCGTGGTCGAACTCGCCCGTCCGCAGCCAACGGATATAGCGCTCGATGTCGCCACCGGGGCCGGCCACACTGCGCTGGCGCTCGCGCCCCACGCCGCGCAAGTCGTTGCCTACGATCTAACCGAGCCGATGCTGGCCGAAACCGCGCGCAATGCCTCCGCCCGCGGGCTGAAGAACGTAACCACGCGACTGGGCCCCGCCGAGACTCTCCCGTTTCCGGACGCGAGCTTCGATATCGTCACCGTGCGCCAAGCCCCGCACCACTTCGCGGACGTTCACGCCGCCGTCCGTGAAATGGCGCGCGTGGCGCGGCCCGGAGCCCGCGTGATTATCATCGACAGTACTGCGCCCGAGGACGATTCTATCGAGCGCCAGTGGAATCACATTGAAAAGCTGCGCGACCCTTCGCACGTTCACAATTATCGTCCGAGCGAGTGGAGGGAATTCGCGGCCGCGGCCGGACTGAAGATCTTCTTCGAGGAATTTGGAGCCGCCTCGGAAAAGGGCGGCCCGATGGACTTCGCCGCATGGATCCATCGCATGAATACCCCATCGGACGTCGCCGCCAAAGTCGAGAGCTTGTTTCGCACCGCTCCGCCTGAACTTGCTCAGGCCCTGAACATCGAGATTATCGATGGCGCGCTCTATTTCCGCGTCCCCCAATTCACCATTGCGTCTGTGAAGCCCTAAGCGAGTGTGAATTGCGGCTCGTGCAGCCGCTAAATCCCACCCAGACAGTCCGCTGGGAAAGAAAGGTGCCAAGCCGGAGGGAAAATTCTGTTTAATAGATATGCTTCAGGTTCGCGTCGACTCGTTCTCCATCGCCAGAGGTTGTATTCGCGGCTGTGGCCGTCCCTTCCCGCCGGAAGCACTCTTCTCGAATAGCTTCGCCGTCAGCAACATTCCGGCTAGAGTCGCCGCCATCAGCGCGCCTTCGGTCCAGCCGGTGACTACTTCGGCGGTGCCCATCAGCGTCAGCCCCACAAAGCAGAACAGCAGATGCACGCAGAACACTTGCAGCGACGCCTGCCCGAGCATAACCAGCGGCCGGAACGCGACCCATTTCAAGCTGCTATTGAACCGGATCAGCACGGCGGCGACGGCAGCGAAATCGATGATCCGCACCATGCCAAGGTGCCATTTGTCGAAGAGAACTCCCAACATCGCCGGCTGCACGTTGGGAAACACAGCGTATCGCATAGCGAAGAACGCCAGCGCAATCACCGCAGCAGGCCACATGACCTTTCGCGCCCACTTCTCGATCGGTAAATCGTTGCGCGCCCAGCGAGCGCCCAGCCACAGCGCCGCAACCCACAGAAATTGCCACGCCCACAAATCGAAAGCGCCCATATTCTTCAGTGGGATTCTCATTGCGGCGACATGGACCAATCCAAGATAAACCGCCTTCTTCAGCCCACACTGCGCCGCAAACCACACCGCAAAGCTCACGCTCACGACGTACTTCCATCCAAACCTTTCTCCGAGCTTCAGCGCCAGCGGCGTCAGAATTACGGAAAACAGGATGTACATCGGCAGGATATCGAGCAGCGGAGGTCGGTAGACCAAAAGCAGTGAATCCAAAATGGCGCGATGCGGAGCCGCAAAGTAAAAATCCAACAAATTATAAACGCCCGGCCGGCTGCCGCTCACGGCCAACGGCGCCAGCACTCCGAACGCGATACACAGCAGCAGCAGGTGGTACAAGTACAGTCGCAAGCTGCGCGTCCCAGCCTTCTTACTCATGGCTGAGTAGCCTTCTCGCTGCGCCAATTTCAAGTAGTTGCGGCCGCTGAATAGCGCCGCCAGCATGATGAAGCCCTCGGACGCGGACACGAATCCGAACGGTTGATTGCTATACGTGCTAATTACGGTTGGCAGGTGGGTTAGGGCAATCCAAACCAGCATCAGGCCGCGGGCTGCGTCGAGTTCCAGCCGCCGTTTCATCAGGGTTTAGATACGATGATATCACGCCCTAAAACGTCGTCCGAATTCTGTGTCAGCGCGCCGGGCCTATCGAGTTACGGAGCTCATTCCATCGCAACCCCGCCGTGGCCACCGCTTATCTAGTGAGATACGCAGGCAGTCCAAAACTTGCAAGCCCGCCACCCATCTCGATCTGCGAACTTCGCGCGCAGAAGGGAATTGCGGCATGTGATCGCGGGGCGTATCTTTAGCGGGGGGAATCACTGGAATGAAGGCACGGAAGACATTCTCATCGCAGTTAGTTTGCACTATGGTGATGTCGGTGATCGGATTGGCCGGCGTAGGCGCTCGTGCCGCGATTGCCGCAAATCAGCCTGCGGGGGCTGCACCCGAGGTCCCAAGTGTTGACGCCGGTATCGGAACGTGCCGCGCCGATTTCGACGTGAAGGACGGAGCCGGGAAGCCGCTTTACAACGCCAAGATCAATATCACGATCAAATACGGTTTTATGAATCTTCACAAAGCGCAGCTCCAGGCGCCGACAAACACTAACGGCCGGGCTCGCTTCACGGGCCTTCCGAATTTCTCAAAAAAACCGCTCCAGTTTGTGATCAGCAGCGGTACCGTTTCCAAGACCGAAACCGACGATCCGGCCTCGAATTGCAACGCCGTATTCAACGTCACCCTCAGCGTCCACTAGCGGGAAATTCATTGATTGCCGCTTGCTTGCGCACACGCCACTGCGGAAATTTCCAGAGTCTCGCAATTGCTCCGCGCATCAGATTCAGTGTCCGGCGCGTTTGCCTGCTGGATTCTTTCAAGGGCTTTGGCACACCTCTGGCACTCCGGCTGCCAGGCGATTTTAAGATTCGCCGTCCCCGGAGAAAAGGCCTCGACATTGCCCCAATCGATGTCGGGACGACCAATGCTCGGTCGGAATCGCACGCTGAGGCAATCGCGCCGGGCGCCGCTTCGAGCCAGCAAAAAGCCCACCGCTGGCGCGCCATCTCATCAAGGATCGTATTACGGGTATCGCCACCATCGGCACTAGGGTGTCTGCCTGCTTGCTGATGCGGTAGCCAGAATGAAACCATCCACACGCGGTTCCAGTCGCCGGATGCAGACCGAGGACAAGTACATGCCAGTGCAGAGTACGCCCGTCATGAATAGTCGCGCTGCTGCAGAAGATATCCTGACCTGTAGCCCAGAATCGTCATCTAGTCGCAAGACGCTCCTTTTCAAACCGCGACGGACCGTCGCGGAGAAAGGCCTTGAGGGCAGCCTCGTCTCCGCGCTGCTTTCCACAGACAGCGAACTCACACACGTCCTCGGTCAGCTTGATGAAATATCGAGCGCGCTGAAAGCCGGGAAGCCCGCGGAGGACGTTCTGCGCGTCGCCTTGCATCCTGCCGTCTGGTACGCCGTCAAGCATGCGCTTGTCGAACGCGAGCTCCGGCATCTGGCTCTCTGCGACGACTTGACGTGTCTGTACAATCGCCGGGGTTTCTTCGCTGCCGCCACCCAGCAATTGAAGGTGGCGCGCCGCAATCAAAAGCCTGCGCTGCTGCTCTCATGTGACCTTGATGGCCTAAAGCCGATAAACGACAGCTTTGGACATCGAGAAGGAGATTCGGCCCTGGTTCGCGCTGCGGATGCTTTACAGTCGGTCTTTAGGGATTCCGACGTCCTAGCCCGGCTCGGGGGCGATGAATTCGCCGTGCTCGCGATGGATCTTCGGCCGCGCCACCAACGGACAATCCTAATGCGCCTGCGCAACGAACTGAACGCGAGGGGGAAAAACGAATCCCGCTACCAGTTGACTTTGAGCGTCGGCACCGCGTGGTTTGACCCGCGGCACCCGATTTCGCTCGCCGAGATGATGGAACGCGCCGACCGCGCCATGTACGAACAGAAGCGCGACAACCGCGTTGCCCTCGCTCCGCAGCGACGGCCTTAACACCCTTAGAATCATCATCGCCGATTCAATGCCAGCGCAATTGCCTAAACAATGGCGCCGTAAAGCACTTCGCCTACGCAATCTCTCCTCCCGCCAACAATAGCCTAAAAGAACATAATATTCATTAGCGGAATGATAGGACTTTACATCGGTGGGCATGCGGGCGTCAAGAGCTTATATCGAAGGCGTGGCAAAATGAGGATGTCCGGCATATGCAAAGCAGTGACGATGAAGGCAACCGCGTCTCGGGTCGTGTGCTCGAACACGATTCGACCGAAGAAAAGCTGAGCCCCCCTGCGAGGCTCGCTGGAACGCCACGGCCACGGTCCGGCCTCTAGACCGATAGAAGCAGCCCATTCACAACCTCGGCGGTCGCAATGGCGACATCAGTTGGACGAGACCCCGCTTCGCATGCAGTTCGGCCGCGCCCTGGCCCAGCTGGGCATCACCTACATCGCCGCCAACTCTCCGCAGGCCCAGGGCCGCATCGAACGCTTGTGGGGCCCTTTGCAAGACCGCTTCACCAGCGAACTCCGCCTGGCGGCCGCGACTGACCGGCGCGGTGCCAACGTCGTGCTACGCCGAATCGGCCGCTCCCCGCGCCAAGCAGAAACAGCTTGGCGTCCGGCTCCCGCAGACCTGGATCGCATCTGCTGCTTCGTGCACCAACGCAGCGTCAGCAACGATAACGTGGTGCAGTGGGAGTGGCGCCGTCTCCAAATCCCACCCAGCCGCAGCGCTTCAGCTTTGCCGGTGCCAACGTGCAGATCTACGAATCGCTCGAAGGAAAAGTCTCGATCTATTACGCCAATACCAAACTCCACCACGGGGTGGATAACTCCACAGGGGGTGACATTTTCACGTTGCTACAACAGAAGTTTTTTCGAGATGTTTACCGCGAGCGGTGGCACATAGCACGTCGCGCAACGCATCGATTGTGGTCGCTGCAGTTCGCTGCGCGTTTGTGCGCATGCCTCGAAGAAGAGGAGTGAGACGTCGAGTTTGCGCGGCAGTCCAGAATCTGTGGAGCGAATGTGGATTACAGCTCGCTACGCGTTATGCCTGCAGCGTGGCATTTCGCTAACGGAGGCTCGCACCGATCTGCGCCGCGGGTCCGGCGATGTTGAGGGCACGGAGTAATGCTGACTTGAGAAGGCTTGCAGGTTTGAGCGCCTGGCGCAGCCGGTTCTCTATCATGGCGGCGTCGCGGTTCCCGCTGGCGCTGATCGCCTGCAGATTCGCGAGCGTCGCGTCCGATTCGGCCAGGGCAAGATCGAGGCGCCGGAGACTTTCGGCGATACTCGGGTTCCCTGCCATACGCGCTGCGCGCCGAGCCGCTTCGTTTAATGACGCGAGGATGGGCTCTGCTTGCTTTTCGGCACCGTCCAAATCGTCGAGCGCCAGATTAGCACGGGCCTCGATGGTATCCAGTTGTATTTGTTGATCAGTCAGAAGCCCAGACGCCGCAGGCAAGATTCCGCCGCGGCCGTCGCGGCCGTTCAGCGATTCGTCGGTGTGAACCAAGAGGTCGTGGGCGTCGGCGACGGTTTTGCTCAACTCACGCGAAGTTCGATCGAGGTACCGATCCTGTTTAGCTGCCGCATCGGCAACGGGGTCGCTTGCTGCGGCGAACTTCTGCGCGGCGGCCTCGCTATCGGCCAATATCCGCGGCAAGCGCTCGCGGACGCTACCTTCGATCATGGCAAGCTCTACCAGCACGACGACCGCGACGAGCAGGACCGCGGCCTTGCCTACCGGCAGGCAGGCTTCAATGAATTCGATGAATCTTCGCATTCAGCTCCCAGGGCGGCTTGCTCCGTCTTCGCCACTTTCAGGGCCCGCTCCAAATCGCCTGCCTGCGCTCGCTGCCCGTGATCGCTCTGAATAACGTTCAAGCCGGCGTTCAAAGCCTTCGCCAGCCACACGGCCGCGTTCCATCCCCATTTCGGATGTGCATCGCTGACGCGCCGCACCCGCGAGCTGATCGTTTCGTCCGGCAAACCGCCGGTATCGACGTTCACGTCCTGATCGAGCGCCACGAGCGCCTTGCGAGCGAAACTTTCGCTGGCCGCGCTTTTCTGGGCTTGTCGAATTTGTGCGGGAGTGAGCTGGTGTGTCATCGCGATCGCGCGCCTTTAGAAGTTCAGTGTGAAGCCGCTGCTGATGATCGCGGTGTTGTTCGCCACGCCCGGCAGCTTGGCGTAACGCACCTCGAACAGATTGACCCACACGCCATCGGCCGGCTTGTAGTTCAACCCGCCGCCGACCAGGCATGCGATGTGCTGTTGGGGCGGTCCGTCGGCAGGCACAACGCGATCGACGCCGATGCTCGCAGTGACGTATGGTTGCAGCGACTTGGGATTGAGCAAGGTCTTCGAGAGAAAGGACGTGGGCAGGAAGTAGTCTCCGCCGCCGCCGTAGAACTGCATGCCGTTCGACGGCGCGAGAATGTTGTCGTCGCGCAGCGAGAAATTGGGCGTGATCGCTTTGGTGAAGCCCACGTCGGTGGCGGCTACGGTTTGCCCTCCGCCGGGCAACGCCACAGCTTGCGCGGTCAGCGAGAAGCTGCCCTGGTTCGTTGGAGCAGCGCTGGCGGCCAAAGGAGAAGCCGGCGGCTCGCTCGGCGCGCCTGAAGTCTGCGCCGCTGCTGTAAACACGAAAAGACACAAAGCCGCGACCGCGGCGAATACCGCTCGTTTCATTTTTTTCTCCTGGGCGAGATTTATGCGCGAACTTCTGAGCTGTGATTTCGAACCCTTTTGCGGTTCGTTGCGAAAGAAGGCTTGCCGCGTTTGGGATCGCGAATGTTGCCGCGTTCAGTTACCGCGGAGGTCGCTGAGTTCCCTACTGCCAAACAACCGCCAAGCTGCTCGGCGAGGCCAGGTTCACGACCTGCTGCGCTGACTGATCTGCCGCCGTGTTGCCGGTATTGCCCGCATTGTCGATATAGTTCGCGACGCAGAAGAAGGTCACCGGCCCGATTCCCAGCGTCGCGTTGACGGTATCCGTGCAAGTTTCCGGCTGCGTGGTTCCGGTGCACACGCCCGGCGCGCTGGTTTTAAGCGACACTTGCGAAGTGCCTTGCAAATAGCCCCAGGTGAACCCGCTCACGCAGCCTTTCGTCACCGTCGACGAGCACGGGATGAAATTCGTAAAGTTTTCTTGCCATGTCGCCGTGATGGTCCAGTCCTGCTGGGATGGTGGGTTCCTTGGAGGATTGACTGCCGTCTTTTTTGCCGCGCAACCGGCTAAACCGCCTGCCAATAGACTCAGCACCGCGATCGCATTGGAGATAGTTGCCTTCTTCATTTTCCTTGCCTCGATTTTTTATTTCCGGGAGTTTTAGGGGCTTCCGATGGCGAGGCCGGCCGTTTACCCATGCTCGATAGCTACAGGCTGACAGCGAGCTTTGTGAAGCTTCACAAGCCAATTCCTGGACGGATCGAAGATCGTTTTCGGTGGCAATAGGGGCAGGGCCGGTCGCTCAAGCGATTGCGCTTGGCAAGCACGCGCTCGTGCTTATCGGCGCGCAGGCAATCAGGACTGCAAAAGCGCTTGCGATAATCAGGCTCCCCGTCCTTTGAAACCAGCAGGCGGTGGCATCCGGCCCGATTACAAACTCTGGGCATCGATCGCCACCTCATGCGCAGCAATAAGCTGCGGAGCGCGAATGGCGATGGTGCAGCCTTCGTCTTGGCCCGCAGCGCGGCGGGCAAACAGTGCGTCGATTTCGGCGAACAATTTATCGAACGTCTCGCGCGAATTCCAGATGGCTGGGGCGCCGTCTGGCAGTGTGCCGCGCGTTGTGCCGACCCCGATGCAACCTTCGAAGTCGCGGACGTAGTTGCCCCAATGAATCTCGATCCCGCTGCGGCCGGGGACGCCAACCAACAGTGGCATCGCACGGCGAAAGTGGGACGAGTGGTACAGCACTACGGGGTACTGGCCGGCAGGAATGCAGGGGTGGGCATCGCCAAAGTGTGCGGCAGGACGCTCAAGCGTGACGCAAAACGGCGCACCGTTAACGAATAACCTTCCAGTAGTTCCCTGCCCGGTTTGGACGTCGCGCTGGAGCTGTAGATTCCCAATCTTTCGGTGCGGCCTGGTTCAAAACCGGCGGGATAGCGAATCGTGCCGTTCGCTTCATGGCGATGCGGAGGAAAGTCCTTGAGTACCGCCATCACGCGCATCGCAACTGGAATTACAGCCCATGCAATCAAGCACTGCACCACCAAGTCGCCTACGTGAAACAGAACGTCCCAGCTCATTTGGCCGATCCTCCGCCCGTTGTTTGACCCGAATCTGCTGATTTGACCCTCGCCTGTGCGGCGGGCAGACCAAAAAACGCCGCGATCCAGCTGACTTCAGGAAACGCCGTGGCCAGCAGGCGCGGCAGGTTTGTAAACGAATGCGCTACGTTGAACGCCCATTTGTACGCGGTGCTCGAAGACTCGCGCGGCGTAGGCATGCCCGCGGCGACCTGCACTGCCAGCCAGCAGAGAGCGACCAGCTCCGCGTCCCCTCGATGCGTTACGATCCATTGCCACATTCTTTTTCTCCTTGCCTAGTGGCCATTGCCCGCACCAGTTCCGTCCGGTTCGCGCAGCCCATCTTTCCCAGAACGTTCGACACGTGAAATTTCGCCGTGCGCGTTGTGACGTGTAGTTCGTTGGCGATTTCCGTGTTTTCCAGGCCGGTCATAATCAAATCCAGCACGCGATTCTGAGCCACGGTCAGATTCGCCTCGCGTCGCGTCAACAGATCCACCTCGACATCTTTCGCGCGAATCTCGATCGGTATGGACAGCGTCACCTGGATCTGTAGTGCGCCGCCATGGAAGCTCATTACCGCGACGCCGCTTCCGTGACTCGGCAGCGTTGCCGCACTTTTCCTTTTCAGGTCCCTGCTCTGCCTTGGGGTCACGATCGAGTTTTGCGTAAGTGGATCGACCATCAGTGCACCGGTAGTGGCGGCGCGATTTTCGCGCGCGCTTTGTCCGCGACACAACGAAGCCAGCCGATTAGGTCGCCGCCGTGCGAGCATGGTTGCTTCGCCGACGCGGGCGGCTGAAATGCGGTTGACCCGGACGAATTCGCGGAAGTTTGCATCTCGGATTGCGGCTGGAGCGGCAGGATCGTAGCCGTCGCGTCGTTGGACGGGCTGCTTTCCACACCGTTCAGCATAGCCGTCACTTGGTAGCAATAACTCCCCGGGGGCGGCTGGTTATCCAGATAAACCGTCGCCGTGACCGGCGCGGAGTTGATCTGCGTAAAAGTGCCCGAACAGGAATTCGCGCGGTAAACGTCGTAAGTCAGCGATGGATTGGAAGCGGCGCTAGCGCTCGGCGCCCAGCGCAGGTAGGTCGATTGGCTCTGCGCAAGTGCGCCGTACGCAAAGGGGAACATGGCGACTGCGGAAAACGCCGCAAGAAAGGCTGGCCGCATCGCGGCGCCCGTTTTCGAAATATTCCTCATCTCAATTCCCTCTCGTGGTACGGTTGCGCAAATTCAAACAGCGTGGATGGAGTACTTTTGAGAGACGTATTCTTCAAAACGCGCTTAGGAGTGATCGAGGGCGCATATCATTCCTCTGGATGTTTGGTGTTGCTTCAAGAGGCGTCGCTTCCGGATCGATGTATCGTTTGCGCGGCTCCGGCGCATGGTCACCGCTACCGGGGCGCCTTCCAGCCATATCGTCTCCCAACGTGGAGAGTGCCGGTTTCTTGGGACTTCCTATACAGCATTGTTGGCAAACAGTATCTTGTGGATTTCCCGTTTTGCTCGATCTGCACGGATGAGAATTTCGATATTCACGCCAAGTGGATCGACGAGAAAGCGGGATTCTTCAGCGGCGTCAGTAACACTCTGATGAAATCGCTCCCGCGGATTCCGCCCGAAGTGGAAGCCCAGCTGCAGCGCACTCGATGGCAGCTATTTTTGCGGTCCCTCCTGCAATAAGCACCACCAGTTCCAAAGGACAGCCATGGGCTGCTAGTTCGAAACTTCAGCAAAGCCAATCGCAGCAGGCTCAGCGGCGCTTGCTGTCAAATTGGCTGTTTGCGGCTGCGGCTCCGGATGTGACAGTTCCCTTCTATGAGCCGCTCTCTTTCGGGCTCGGTGAGGGGAGGCCTCGTGTATCGCATCGAAATCGCGGAAACTCCTGAATTCGTGGCGATTACTCGGAAACTGTTTATCGAGTATTCGGAGTCGCTGGAAGTCGATCTTTGCTTTCAGGGCTTTGCGGAAGAGTTGGCGCGGCTACCCGGCGAGTATGCTCGGCCGGCGGGCCGACTCTTCCTGGCTTTCGACGGCGCGCAAGCAATCGGCTGCGGAGCGTTGCGGCCGATCGACGGCTATGCCTGCGAGATGAAGCGTCTGTACATTCGCCCGGCGTTTCGCGAGAAAGGTGCGGGCGGCGCGGTGATCGACGCCCTGGTCAGCGCGGCCCGGGAGATTGGGTATCGGAAAATGCGGCTGGACACCCTGCCGTTGATGGAAACGGCCATCGGGATATACCGGGCGCTGGGATTCAAGGAAATCCCGCCGTATCGGCACAATCCGATAGCAGGGGCGCTTTATTTCGAGTTGGATCTAAAGAAGAGAAACGCTTAACGATTGAGACTGGCGACGACTATGCCTTGAAATCTGTAGGATCCGAAGGCGGTTCCTGGACCGATATGTCTTCGGCTGACGCTGTGGTCGCCTGCTCAGAAGCCGAAGCCACCGCCTCACGGGGCGGCGCTTCGCTGGCGAGGACAGAAGTGATCTCCGCAACTCCAGGCACGTCGCCGGTAGTCTCCGGCAGCTCCTTGGAAGCTAGTATTTCGCGAAGCTCCGTTACCAGGCCCTGCGAGTCGGCTTTGTGCATGACTCCATGAAGACCGGCTTCCTTTGCCAGCCGCACTAGCTGAGGGAACACCATGAAGGTGTAAACGAGAACCAAAGCGTCCGGCAATCGGGCCCGGATTTCCCGTCCAGCTCGAAGCCCATCGGCTTGCGGCATCACAAAGTCCAGTATGACTACGTCAGGCCGTAGCGCTTGCGCCTTCGCCACGGCTTCCCTGCCGTCAGCAGCCTCGCCGCAAATTTCCCATTGCGGATCGGATTGTCGAATGAACTGAGAAAGATCGCTGCGGATATTTTGGTGATCGTCCGCGATTAGAATGCGTACCACTCGTCCCCCGGTAAAGGCTGGCTCCCGGTCGGCTCCGCGAAGGCGCCCCGCGTCTGAAGGATAGCCAAGTTTCCTTCGGACCGTCGCGTATCATACATAACGAATGCCTTCAGTGAATCAGGTGAAAGCCGTATGGGCTTCTCAGGTACTAAGGAGTACCATTGCACGTCACGCGCCCCCGAAGCCCCGAGACACTCCTGTATCAGGGACCAATGCGTTAGCCGAAAAGCGACGCTATGCCGGAGCCTATTCCAAACAGGCTGCCAGCTCCGCCCGAAGTGCTTGCTGAGGCACGTTGCCGCACTCCCAGCAATTCAGGCGGTACGCCCATCGTTTTGCCGAGAAGGTTCGTGTCGATACCGTACGTCTGGCCGAGCGCGCTGAGCCCCGCGAGATGTTCTTTTAGCGCCTGATTGGCGAAAGCGATTTGATTTTGCTGCGCCTGGCTGGCATCGGTTTGCGCCTGTTCGCGGCCCAATTGAGCCGTGAGGTCGCCAAAACCGGCGGAGTTGTTGGTGGCCGCGGCGCGATTGGCGGCGCGCTGGCGCAGCGCGTCAAATGCGGTGTTGGCCGCGCCCATGCTTTGCTGCGTGATCGCCGATTGCTGCTGCGGCGTGTAGCCCTGGCTGGTGAGCAGGCTTTGGATCGTTGGCATCATCAGCGAGCGATCCTGCTGCCACTGTTGGTTCGACTGCGAGATCAGCTGATTCTGCTGCGCGAGCTGCTGATCGGTAAGCGCGCGCGTGGTGCGCTGTGCTCCGCGTGACATAAGCCCTCCGTGGGTACCGCGAGTGATGCTTCTGTTGTTCAAACTGTGCGGTGCAGGTGAAAAACCGAAATGCGGACAGTCGCTAGCGCCCGTCATTTAGGCGGCGGCAGTAGGGAGACCAAGTGTCGTCGCGGACCCAGCCCAGCGCTTCGAGGCGGCGTCCGAATCGCTTTGCGACCGCCGGAGGCAGCCACGCGTGCGCATCGTCCAGTCCGCGCACGAGTAGGTCGCGTTCACCCGCGGCATGCAGCGCGAGCAGCCACCCATAACGCTGGCGCGGATTCCCCGCCCCACCGTAGCCAAGCGGTGCTGCGCGACCGGCGCCGTCGTTCGCACCGCGATCTCCGCCAAGCGATCTCTCCTGCGAGTTCTCACGATCCATCAGCAGATACATCTCGCAAGTGAGCCGCGCGAGCGAAGCCATTACTGGCAGGCCCGACTCGTCCTCGAGCACCAACTTTGATACGAAGATCGGATCGGCGAGATCCGGAAACGGGTAACCGAAGCCCTGTCGCGCATGCATGGCGCGTAGCGCGTCCAGATCGGATTCCTTGTATTCACGAACGAGCATGAAGGTGCGCTAGAACACGCGATGACGCAGGAGCGGGTGAACCCGGGCTGCGGCTTCGGCGGCGTCGAATGTGTTCGCGCCAGGCGCTACGCCTAGCCGCGCCAGCGTCGCTTGGACTGCCGAGGAAATTGGCTGCTGCGCCAGCGGATGCGGAAGCGCTTCGAATGCCGCGTCATCTTCGATCGCGAGATGCGCGCCCTCGTCGGCTTCTACAAGCACCAGGATGCGCGTCGCATCGTCTGGTTTTGCGCTGCCAGGGCAATCGTTAAGCGCCAGCCAGTGCGAGTTTGCGAATCGCGACGCGTGGCGGCGCCAATCGCCAAGCGTGGTCAGATAGTACGCTTTAGCATTCATAGGCAGGTATGTGCTGGCCTCAAATACGGATATTACCCAATCGGTTTTCGTCGCAGCGATGCGATATATCTGGTTGTGCGTGCCGGGAATTGAGATTGCCCCGCCGAGACCGTCCACTCGGACCGCCAGATTGAAAATCGATGAGCCCGGCAGAAGGAGATTGCGGATGTTTACCAATATTAAAAATATGAATGAGCTTTTTGAAATCGAACTGCGGTACGCATATGACTGCGAGAAGAAATTGGTTGAAAAAGGATTGCCGTCAATGATCGAGGCGGCTCAATCGCCGGAACTTCGCAGCGCGTTGCAGATGCACTTGGAAGAAACGCGCGGCCAAATCCGGCGGCTGGAGGCTGTTTTTGCCGCCGGCGGGCTCACCCCGGAGACGAAAAGCAACAAAATTCTCTCCGAAATCATGGACGCGGCTAAGGACTCTGCCGGAAACATCGAGACGCCGGCCCTTCGCGACGCCGCGCTGATCGCCAACGGCAACATGGTGGAGCACTACGAAATCGCGCTGTACGGCACGCTCGTCGCGTGGGCCCGACTACTTGGCTTTGATACCACTGCCACTCAACTCGACCAAACGTTGCAAGAAGAAAAAGCCGCGGACGCAAAGCTGACCCAGCTCGCGAGCAGCATAACGAATGTGCGCGCGGCGCGCTCGGCTGCTCGGTAGACGAACCGGAGCGGCTCGCATTGCTTTCCCGGCGCATGCCCCTCGTCATAAAAGGGAGGGCGCTCCCAGCCCATGCGCCGTCGGAGGAGTCGCGGAGAATCCTCTGGCTCGCGCCCAGAGATTTTTCGATTCTCATCAGGATGACAAGCGTGGACTCGTTCCTGCTTACGAGGAAAAGGTGTAATTGTGGGTAAGGATCGACGCGGCGTGACGGCCGGCGAAAAATTCATGCGAGGGCGCGCAGCTCACGGTCGCTTTCCTCGACGGTTCCACGATAGCTTCGATTCTCTTTAGCGTGATTCGCCCGAAGCGTCCCACCAGCACGTCGCACAGGCACAAGCGCTCGGCGCGCATCGGCGAGCCGTCGGCTAGCGTGAAGATGTGGTGCGGCGTCACGTCCAGGGATTCGGCGTTGGAAAAATGGAGGCGTATGAAGGTGTCCGCGTCGCGCGGTTCGATGCGCACGATCCGCGTCCACGCTTCGCCGCCTGCCGCGGACGGACACCGCAAGTGTTCGCCAGGCGTGCACGTCTCAATCTCCACCGTGCCGCGCTCTTTGGTCAGCACCATCGTTCCGGCGCGAAGGCAGCTTCCGCTGCCGCCGCCTGATCCGCCTCCGGTGCCGCTTGTGGTGGTGGCGGCAACCACGGCGCCCTGCGAAAGCGGCACGCGCCCTTGCAGCGCCTGCTGCTGCGCGGCAGTATTCGTTTTCGCCGGCTGCGCGTAACCTGGCGATCCGGATGCGCCTGCCACCCAGCCGAGGACGCCAGCCACATCGTCCCAATACGGATAGAAATAGTACGTTGTTCCGGCTGTCAGCCCACTGATCGCGGCCGACCCGTCGGGAATCGCTGTCGTGGTGCCATCAGCGCGGGAGATGGTTAGGCCCGCCCAAGTCCATGTAAGGCTCGTAGTGGTGGAAATATACGTGAACGCTCCGGACCACGTGGGCGGCACGGAACCTTTCATCAGTACGCCCGACTTCGGGGATCGATCTTCCCTGCTGTCAGGGCGCCGGAGGACACTCGGGCGTAATCGTTGCCGTCCGAAATCTGGTCATCTAGGTTCCAGCCCTGGTTCGGCCCCAGCGATGCGCCAGCAACGCGTCGCAACGCCTCATAAAGCTGCGGATTCGTTTTGCGAAGAGCTTCGATTTGAGGGACGGTAAGCATTTCGGGCCGTTCACCTTCAGTTAAAAGTTTTACTGGACCGAATGGCGAGATTGAGATTTAATCCCGCACATGCAGACCCTGGGCGTGTCGCAGAGTCCGGCGCAAAGCGAAAACCGACTGAAGAGCCTGTTCTGGCCGTCCATTCATAGCGCGGACGATGTGGACTATCTAGGAATGCAGGGCTACTGGGTATGCTCGGTAGTTTCGGTGTTCGCACTCGTTACTTCTCTAATTACCGCCCACCCGATATCAGGTGTTCTTGTGCTGCTCTTTTATTATTTCGGCGGCGTGGGCGTGAGGGAGCACAGCCGCTGGGCCGCGTCATGCGTCTTCATATTCTTCACACTCGATACGATTCTCGCGCCTGGCGTGCTGAAGATCATCCTTCTCGGGCTGCTGCTCGCCAACGTCCGGGCGACATGGATTGCTTCTTCCTGGACGCCACAGGATGGCGACACAACAATGCCGGTCCGTCTAAACGAAACGTGGACCGATAAATTCGCTGATCAGCTTCCGATATGGCTTTGGCCCAAGGTACGTCTCATCTATTACACTTTTTCCACCGTCATTTTGCT
>JBOGMW010000227.1:0-17786 GCA_050746805.1 Candidatus Acidiferrales bacterium
CGTCTGCTCACTTCTGAAGAGAGCGCCGGCATCGTCGATACCATCAATCGCGCCGCGCCAGACGTGATCTGGGTCGGCCTCAGCACCCCCAAGCAGGAGCGCTGGATGTTCGAGCACCGCTCGCGCCTCAGCGCGCCCGTGCTGGTTGGCGTGGGCGCGGCCTTCGACATCAACTCCGGCGCCAAAAAACAAGCACCCGAATGGATGCGCGAGCACGGCCTCGAATGGCTCTTCCGCCTGTTGCAAGAGCCTCGTCGTCTCTGGCGTCGCTACCTCGTCTGCGGCTCGCAATTTCTGTTCCTCGTCGCCATGGAATTCCTCGGCGTGCACCCTCCAGACGTCGCCCGCTCTGCGGCCGCCGTGCCTCCGCCATCGCGTCCCGAAGCCTAACGCCGCTCGTAATTTGCTCCGCAGCCCAATCGGCATTTCTGTTTGTAGAGGCGACCTTCAGGTCGGCACGCGCGGCTAAACCACGATCGAGAACCGTCCGCGCAATTGCGCGAGCGTTGACGTGGCGGCGCTGCATTCGCGCGCGGCCTCCGATCGTCGTCACCCCGCCTCGCAACACAACCCGACGCTCGCCAATCGTATAAACGTCCCTCCATGCTATCGTTTAGGTGATCACGGCCCGGGTGGCGGAATGGCATACGCGGGGGACTTAAAATCCCCTGACGCTCACGCGTCGTGTGGGTTCGACCCCCACCCCGGGCACCAAGTTTTCTCTTTTGTTTTCATTTAGTTCGGGCGCTCCTTCTGAAACTGTACCTGTTTTGTACCCGGTAGTTTTTGCATGAGCACCGGATCGTGCGCCCAGGTCCGGGCAACATCCGCCTCAAGTTGCTCCTGCCGCGAGCGCACCCAAGGATTGTAATGCTTCTCGGTGACGCGCACGCTTTGATGGCCTAGCAGCACCGACACACGCTCGATGGGAACGCCGGCCAGCAGCAGCTCGACCGCAAAAGTATCGCGGAAGCGGTGAGAAACGGCGTTGCTCTGGTTCTTCGGGACGCCAGCAAGATCGAACAATTTCTTCAGGCGCGTCTGCCAGCTACGCACGATGCTTTCTATCTTTCCGTCGCCGGTCCAGAAATAGTGTTTCGACGTGACGCGCGGGGTGGCGTCGAGCGCCTGGAGAACGGAATCTGGCAGAACGGTGTACACCGGCACGCCCGTTTTTTGCGTGTAGAGGAACAGCCGTTTGCCGTCGAGGCGGTCGGTCGTCATCGTCACAGCGTCCGAGATGCGCATTCCTGAGTAGCGCAGCAGGAGCACTAGCGTCTTGAGCCGCAGTAGATTCCTCTTTGCCGATAACGGCACTTTGCCGGACTGGGCATCGCACGCAGAGAAGATCCGAACCATCTCTTTACCGGTCAGAGGCATGGTCGGCCGGATGGAGACCTTCGGGACTTTGAGCCGAGATGCAGGATTATCATCCACCCACTCGCGCTCCTCGGCGAACCGGAACAAGGCTCGCAATCGTTCGAGTGTTTTGGCCGCCGTGCGCGGCCCGTCCTTCCACGTGAAACGGAAGCGGCTCAATGTATCCACGTCAAAGTCCGTGAGCAGGAGCAATCCCTTGTCTGCCGCAAATGCTGTCATGCGCGTTTCGAGCTGTTTGTATTTGCGGATGGTTTCGTGGGAGAGTTTGCGCGCTTCGAGATCGGAAACGATACTCGCCCAGGCGTGCGCCAGAGTGACCGGCGCTCGCTCGTTCGAAATCGTTTCTTCCGCTTCGTATTTCTGTAATTTGCGGGCGGCGCTTGTCCAGTCGCGCAGTCCGATGGACTTTCGCACTTCTTCGCCGGCGAGCACGCCGTCAATCCAGATCGGGCATTTGCATTTGTGCTTCGCGTTGTAGGAGTTTCGCGGCTCATGCCGATGCGGGCAGGTTTCCTTATGACGGCGGTACATGGTCAGCATGGATGCTTCCCCCCAGTAGGCGACGGCATTCTATCCCCTCCGGCCAAGTCCGCGAGTACTCAAACGCCGATAGACGCGCTCGGCCACAGACTCGGGGATTCTCAAGGTGCGGCGACGGCGCGCCGATTCCCGCTCTGGATTCTCGAAGATCAGTACCTCCGGTTCTCGCTCGAACAGGCGCCGTACGGTGTCCTCACTCAAATTCCATGCCGCAGCAAGCTCGGCGGGTGAGAAATGCCGTTCAAAGAGACGCGAATTGACGGCTTCTCCTAGCTCGCATCCGTTCGTTCGCTCGGTTTGTGTCGTTCTCGCCATTGTCCTAGAACGGGATGTCCTCGTCGCTCGGCAGGTACAGCGCGGCGAACTTCGCAGTGGCGGCCGCGGACGCTTCCTTCTCATTTGCATTCGTGGCGCTCAAGTCCCGCGCGAGGAAAACCTGATAGTCCGGGGATTTGTCGGATCGCTTCTCGCGGACCTTGAAAACGACAGTCTTCCGTCCGTCCATCTCGCCGGCGAGATAGGTGACGCCCTTTCTCGATTCGCGCTTCCACAGCGCGCCGATTCGCTCCGGTTCATCGATCATCACGTCCGCCATTTCCTTCCCGGTATAAAGTGACCGCCTGCCGATGAGTTTCGAGCAACACCGCCAAGGCAGCGTCAAATTCTTCGAGCGCGGCATGGCGATTCCACAGATCATCGACCAGGTTAGGTAAGTTCCTGGTGATCGCGTCGTAGAGAAGCGGTGCGTTGTGTTCGAGCCAGACGATCACGTTGCCCGACGGGTAGTTTTCGCACATGGCGCTCAGCGTGACCTGCATCCGGCACTCGTAGGGATCGGGTTTTGTCGCCTCACGATCCGCGCTTTGGCCCGGCTCGACTTCGTAGCAGTTAGGAGTGCCCGTCACGGGACGCGCGGACAGAACCCGGATGATTTCGGGCTTGTTCTCGCGAATGCGGGCCAATAGTTCGCCGTCGAGGGCGCGCCGTGGTTTCAGAATGAGCGCGTCGCCGTCCGCCGTGACGCTCACGCCCCGGCGCGCCAGCTCGCTCAATAGCGCCGCTGCGCTCAAAGCCGTACCTCGTCGGGCGCGTCGCCGTCGCGATCTTCCGACGGTCTATAAATCGAAGGCCCGGCCACATTTCGGCCTTCAGAACCGCCCCCGTCTGTGGATGTTTTTTGGGGAGAATTGGAAAACAGTCCCAGGCTCCCGCCTTTGTACCCCGGCTCTGAAACCGTCACACCGTCACAACCCGCATCAGCATTGACGATTCCCGGCTTTTCGGTGCCGTCACACGCTTCCCTTGTGACGTTTGCACAATCACCGTTTCCATCAATGTTTATGGGCCTTGTGACGTTGTGACACTTTGGAAGCGGGATATAGCGAGTAAAGGCATCTTCGAAGTCGGTCAGGTAGTACCCTTTCGCGGTTTTGCTCTCAACCCGAATCGTACCGGGAGTGATCCCATACCGGGAAAGCATGCGGGCCATTTTCGACGCGGTAAGCGGTTTGCCATGCGACCACTCGCCCCAAGGCGACGTTTCAATCCCGGCCAGGGATTCGGCCAGCTCCCCGGAGCTGAGACGGTCTACGTCGCGCTCTCCGAATATCGACCGAATATCGGTCAAAAGCTGCACGCCGGTTGATTGATCGTCGGCCTGGGCCTCGGTGCACAGTCCCACAAGCGCCCGCCGAGCTGCGTCCAGCCACTCCACGCCAACCAGGTTCGCGATGGCCAGCAAGGGCTCGCAGCAATCGGCCTGACGATCCGAAAGCACGTCGAGAGTTGCGGGCCTAGCCTGCCGGAGTGAATCCAGATTGGACGCACACCATACTGCAAGCCTCGATTTGATGGCTGCCGCCTCCGGCTCGACTTCACGCCGCCTAAACCGCTCTACGCGTCCGCGCGGCTCGCGCTTCAAGATGATTGGAATACTCCGGTCTGCAACGGTGTCTGGCAACCGGCCAATACCAGCGATCGCCTTCGGGCAGAACGTCGAGAAATCTTTGAACGTGATCGCGGCACCTTGCCCAATGCAGCACGACGATGCACCGCCGCGCCGATACCCGGTGTTTAGGATTCCGCGCAGAGCTTCTGCATATTCTTTCCCGCTGCCAAAAGCCGCATCCGTTTCGTCCAGCAGCAAGGTGGGCCGCATCATATCGACCTTGCGAATCAGCACGGCTGCACTGGCGCGCCCCGTGTACCAGGGATTTGCAACCAGCAATTGCGCGACTTCCAGAAACCGCGTCTTGCCGCTCTGTTTCTCGGCAGAGTTAACCGACAAGTACGGCGTGCAATCCACTGCGTCGAGCGCGTGTGTGTGCGCTATCCAGAGCGCCGCCACTCGCCCCTGCGCTTCGGTGAGCGAAACGAAACGACGGATGAAGGTAAAAACAGAATCGAGGATTTCGTGGCCCTCGGCGGGTTTCCACTCGAGCGTATCCTCAAACAGCGCGACCAAACAATTTTTCGGGGTGCCTTTTTCGACTGCTTCCGCCAAGTCTTTCGAGTCGGGGATTTCACAGACCTTGACGCTCGCGGCCTTGCCGAATAACACGGTGGCCACTTTTTGCGCGTGCTCGCGGCCCGGATCGTCCGCATCGGCTACGATCACGAGACGCTTGCTGCGCAGCATCTCTGCGTGATCTTCGCGGAATGAACCGACACCGCCGCTGGTGGCAGTCGGCAGTCCGATTGTCGCGCCCGCGTCGGAATCCCGTTCGCCCTCCGTCAAAATGACAAATGGCTCGGCCGCGATTTCGGGCAGTCGATACAGCGGGGTTTTCACCGAACCCAGGCCGGAAACCCATGTGCGGTTTTCCCAACGCTGCCAAATGAAATCTTTTTTGCGGCCGTCCGCGCCCGGCTCGAACCGCAGTTTGCGTGCGATGAGTTTTTCGTCCGCCGTGCGGTAAACATACTCAGCCACGCACGGCCCGCGTTTGCTGATTGCGTTGCTGGATTTCGTTCCTTTGAACAATCCGCGCTCTTTCAGCCATGTGGTTACGGCGGGCTTGTCGCCGGGATCAAGACGCGCGAGGAAGACTGCGAGCTGCCAGGCCGTGCCGCTCGCATTGCAAGGCGCGCAGAGAAACACATTTTTTTTCGGATTGACGGAGAGGCTCGGGTGTTTGTCCTCGTGGTTGGGGCAGGGCCAGAGCAATTCGGCGCCCGCCCGCTTCGTCGGCTCGCCTAGCACGGCCCTCGCGACTTGCTCACACGTGAGCACGCTCACAGGGATTGCTCCCGCGCGACGATGCGAAAAAAACGTTTGAGCGTTTTGCGGCTTGGGCGTCGCCCTCGTTGGTACTCGCGGGCGAGCAAAGCGAATTGGCCGATGAGAATCGCGGAGCGGCCTCGCCGGTCTGTCGCGATCATACCGTCACGAAGACCGCGCAAATCGGCAATAAGCGATTGCAGGGCAGAGGGACTCGATTCGGTCTGGAACTCTTGACTAGGTGGCGTGCTGACGTTTAGATTTGCCATCGTATCTCGCCTTAAGCTCGCCGCCGTGCAAAGCAAGCGAGCGGAATTGCGACGCCCGGCCAGAGATAGCCGGGCGTCCGCGTCTATAGTCAATTCTGCGGAGGGCGATTTCTAGACCACCTAGCTGGAAAAATTCGATGGACAGGGTGTACGTACACCGAGGGTTACGAATCAGAAAGGTGGGGTGTACTGCTTCGGTTCAGCAAGCGGGTTGCGGCTGGGACCTCTCCTGCTCCTTCTTCAGTTCGTTTAGCCATTTTCGGAATGCGGACCACTCGATGGGTCGAAGGTCTTGGGCCTCACGCGCGGCGTTCACCAGGCGATGAAGCCGAGTGGCGTGGTACTTTCCCGCGCTCGCTCGAATTTGCTCGTACAAAGAATCCTGCCTCGTCAAATCGATGATCGACGACAAGCTCTTCTTATGTTGTGGCCAATTCTCAGCGGCAACGCGGAGCCTTCTGCTCAGCTCTTCACGGTAGAAGGCAAGAAGGACAGGCAAATAGCGGAAGACATCCCGGAGACATTGTTCAGCTTCCGGCGGAAGTCGCTTCCCTGTACGATCGCAAAGAATCTCACTTCCAGCGGGAGAGAAATCCGTCGCATTGACTTGCTCGATTTCTTTCTCGACCTTGCGTATGTTCTTGAGAAGTGTTTCAACTCTTTTCCGAGCGACGGGCCAGGTTTCCTCTTTAATCTTGCGGTAAAGCTCCGGGTCGTTTCCGTGCATGACATCCTTGGCCCAAAAGAGACGCCACAGGAAATCCTCTGGGGACCAACCGGTCTTTCGGACGAAAAAGACGAAATCCTTGCTGAGCTGAGCGTCGGCCTCGATCCGCGACCGCAAGTCCGCAATGTGTCCGGTGGGACGCAGAGATGCTACCCCGGCATCGATCGGCGGCCGAAGCCCGAACTTTTGTAAGAACTTCTCGGTCCAGTGTGGGGGACTCTCGGCGTAGATCGCCTTGCTACTTGCCCGATGGCGTACTTTGGGCTTACGCTTAACTAGATTTGACACGAACCATTCCTGGCCCCGGCCACGAACCGGGGCTCTTTCTTCAGGGCGACCATTCTACGATAATTGTTGACATATGACAAGCGTGTGATACTATCGGTATGTGACTCAGAAGCTCTACACCACAGTGGAAGTGGCCAAGTTGACGAAGATTCCACGCGCAACCTTGCAGTATTGGATTGCTACGCGGAAGATTTCGCCACCACGGGTTAGGCTCCTGAAAGGTAGAGCAACGAGACTCTGGAGTGCGGCCCAAATCCAGAAAGCACGCGAATTGAAAGGAATCTTGAAACCAGGGCCGAAGGCGTAGTCAAGCAAGAACGGGACGCGCCGGTGCGATCAACACCGACACGCCCCTAACTCACACAGGAGGATTGGCTCCCATGCAAGCTGCACAGACGTTACCGCACGTTGTTTCCTTCCCGCAATCCATCCCCGCAGCGGAAATCGCACCGGCACGCCCGCGTCCGATGCGCCATGCGAGCGGAAGCCGGGCCTATCTCACGCCAGCAGAATTGCTCGCGGTCCTCAAGACTGCCCGCGCCAAATCCGCGCGCGATTGGTGCATGGTCCTGGTCAGCTACCGTCACGGACTCCGCGCTTCCGAAGTCTGCGGACTCAAGCTGACCGACGTCGATCTGCGCGCCGGCACTATCGCGCTGCGCCGGCTCAAAGGTTCCATGCATCAGGTCCAACCGCTCTATCAGCATCGCGGGCAACCGCTCTTGGACGAAACGGCCGCGCTGCGGGCGTGGCTGCGCGAGCGCGTGGATGATGGGAGCGGCATCCTGTTCACTTCGCAGAAGGGCGGCGGGATGCATCGGAGTTCGTGGTACGCCATCTTCCGCTCGATCGCCACGTCCGCGGGTCTGCCGGCAGGGAAGCGCAACCCGCATGTCCTGAAGCACAGCTTGGCGTCGCACCTGGTCGCCGGCAACGTCAACCTGGCCCTGATTCGCCAAGCGCTCGGCCATCGTTCGATCGGAAGCACCATGGAATACGTCCACGCGAACGACACCCAGGCCGCGGCGGCTTGCTCTGCCGCTCTGATGGGGATGTTCTGATGGCCGGTCCCGGCGCGCGACGAAATAGCCGTAGGGATGGATTTTGAGGCTCGGGCCATCGGAAAGCGCAAGGCTTAAGCCCGCCCACGCAGATCCGCGCGGCGTCGGTAATGTTGGGTTTCCCGCTTTGCGGAGGTGCCAACTCGGCCACGGCCGGCCGAGAAACTGTGTCTGACTTTGCCAGAAACCCCATACCTGATTACGCACAGTACCATTGCTGAAAAAGCGCACTTACGCTTTCCTAGGTATTCAAAGGGGGTACGTAATGAAAAAAGTACTGGCGTGTTTTCTCTGTGCGGCGCTCTCCGTGTTGTTGCCAATCTCCGCGTTTGCTGGTGATAACGGGTACAAAGTCGCATATGACGGGGGTTCCGTTTCAAGTGCCAAAGCTGGAACGGGCATGAGACTTCTAATTGGCGGGAACCAGATTCAGCTCATCAAAGGGAAAGACGAAGTCGTGACCATCCCCGCGTCCTCCGTCACGGAAATCAGCTACGGTCAGGATGTTCACCGACGAGTGGGCGCGGCCATTGGACTTGCCTTCGTCTCGTTCGGAGTAGGGGGCCTTATGGCGCTCACCAAGTCAAAGAAACACTACGTTGGCATTACGTGGGCAACCGGCAACACGAAGGGCGGCTTCGCCATGCAGTGCGACAAAAACGACTATCGAGGCATTCTCGCGGGACTCGAAGGCGTCACAGGCAAGCAGGCTGTAGACTCTGACACGATGAACGTCAAAAATTAGCCTGCAAACCGTGACGAGATGTGCGCGTGCCTGACTCGACGATGCTAACAACGGTCGCCATCACCAAGCTGGCGAAAGGGGCGTGAAAAATGAGAAGTGCGGCAAGGCTGCTCGCAGCCACGCTCCTTACCCTGGCGTCGGTGCCCGCGTTCGGACAGGAACAGACGAACCCACCGATCTTCGTTCAGTCGGCCGATCCTGTCGGCTCTGAACGGGTTTAATACGAAATGTCGAGACGGATGTAAAGTGACTAGCAGTCGAGCGAACCGTACTGCATCGCGTACTACATAGCTGGTCGCAACAGCTTCGGGGGCCGAGATTCTAGATCGGAGAAGCAAAATGAAAAAACTGCTCACCGCAGTAGTGCTGACAAGCGCTCTCGCAATTGGCGGTCTGCGTGCGCAGAGTGATCGCCATAGAACCGGCGCACTTTGCAATGACGGTACAACAAGCACGGCGACGGGTAGCGGCGCCTGTTCCCATCATGGCGGTGTGAGCTGTTGGGAGTACAGCGATGGAACCTGTACGAAGCCGCTAAAGCTCCAAATGGAACCATGAAGCCTCGCTCTCTAGGTTCAACGCTGCCGAACGTTTGTTGGGCAAGCACGGCTGCGAATAGGCTCTGATGAGGCCAAAGCTAAACGGCTGGAAGCGAATTGGAATAGTCGCGAGCCTGCTTTGGGTTTTTATTGCCGGTGCTTGGACATTTGGTGCCGAGCAGACTTCCGACATCCGAATTGCTACCACCACCAATCTTTCATGCGAAAACACGCCCGAAGGATACGTTTACAATCCGAAGTGCGACCAACAAGCGAGTTCATGGCTGGAGAACCAATATTCCAACGAATGGCTGACGGCGGCGATAGTCGCTCTTGTTCCCGCCGGTAGGCTGGGGGCTGGCGTATCTAATTTTATTTTGCGTGCGCTGGGTTGGTCGCGGATTCGTTAATGAGTGAATCCTCGCGGAACTCCGAGGAACGCGGGCAGACCGAAAAGCATCAACCCCGCCACGCGGCAAAGAAAAGCTGCGAATGCCCTGAAATCAGCCCCAACTACCCCGACTCTTCAGACTCTCGAAAAGCGTTTAACGTGGCCACAATTTTCAATCGTGAAGTATCGTACGATTTCGCCAACTCGCAGCAGATAAGTCCCGCTCTATCAACCTCCGCTACAAAATGCGGCCGGCCCCTATCAATGAACGGCTTCACGTGAATCGGCTGCAAATCCGGCGCGCATCCGCGTTCGGGCGCAACGGTAACGGCGGTTAACCGTGGCGATCCGAAGAAATCTGACACTACACGGGGCGCCGACCCCGCCGCATCGCTTCGGCCCGCTTGCATCTGAAAGACTTGCCGAAGATAAATCCATCAGTACAGATATTCTGTAGGATTGAAAAGCAAAGCATTCTTTCCCAGTTCGGAGGCCGCCCCGGTGGTCGCCCCACCGGTGGGTGCATCGCGCAGGGGTGGTACCGCCCTCGATTCCCTTCGTTGCTTCCGTGACACACGGTGCTTCTGTGACACATGGGGGACCCGGAGGGCCGGCGTCGTTCTCAAGCGTGGGCTCAAGCGCGGCGCGCAGGCGGGCGCTTTAGGAGGCCTGAATCGGCCAGGTAAGGGTATTCATCGATCCGCTGTTTTGCGCGTCCGTAAGTTCCATGCGTTCAATGGAATAACCTCTGCGAGCAGCCACGCCAGCAAAATCCATGCCTCCTACCACGTAGGCGCGAAAAACGACCCCTCGGAAACCCGCATAAACATTGAGTTTTTGATACGGTTTTTGATTAGCCTGAGACATTTTGCGGTGCCTTCTGGCGGGCTGCATGGCGCCTGACTGCTTCTCGAACCTGCCCGAGACGCCTTGACGCCCGGTCTGCCGACGATAGTTGCAACCTTGGCCTGCCGTTTCGTTGCACGGATTCCCGAGACGGTTCCGCGGCTACCGGCTCCGAAGACTTCGCTGCCCGCTTCGTCTGCCGCAGTTGATACTCGCGCCATTCCCGCGGCAGGTTCGGCTTCCGACATTCTGCCGGAGCACCATGCGCGACCATCAGCCCGAATCGTGTAGCGCACGGCGCCAAGCAGTCGCCCGCATTGGTCGCAGGCTTCGGTGATCCAGATCCCGCGTTCGCGCAAGAGTTTCTGACTTTGCTCTATGCTCAGCTTCATCAGGCGCACGCCCCCGTGCGGCATAAACATGTGTTTTTGCCGCGCCGAGGAACGCGGCAATTGGGCGACTACAAGGAATCTTCGCCACGTTGCCAGTTACTCGTAAGGCAAAGTCCTATTGCGACATTCGCGCGGACTCGGCATTTTGAAAGGGATCGCAGACAGCTCGACGCCGCGTACGCCGAACGGCAGAAGGAGAAACCATGATGGCCACTTTGCGACCAGTTACGTTATTTAGTAGGACGGTCCTACTCCTTCTGTTCTGCGCAAGCGCTGTAAAAGCCCAGCGTGACCTTTCAGCCTCTGCGATCTTCAAGGCTGCCAAACCCTCGATCGTGCTCATCATCGGGGGCGATAGCAAGGGACAACCGACAGTTCAGGGCTCTGGCTTCATAATCGCCCCAAACAGGATCGTAACTAATCACCATGTCGTGGCGGGGACATCGGCTGCCATGGTCGTTTTCTCGGATGGTGCCACGGCGGCAGTCACAGACGTGGTAGCTGACAGCCCTGCCAAGGACCTCATCGTGCTTGGGGCCAAAACCGGTCAGCGACCCGCTCTAAATCTCGGCGATGAGATGACGTTGCAGCAGGGCGACCCCGTGTACGCGATTGGCGCGCCGCAGGGGTTGGAGTTGACTTTGACAAATGGGATTGTCAGTGCGTTTAGAAGTATCGACAACAGATTCTTGATCCAGGCCACCGCTTCGATCGGACATGGATCGAGTGGCGGCCCCTTACTTAACCACGAAGGAAGAGTCGTCGGCATTACGTCGGGAATGCTGTCGAACACACCCGGGGTTTATTTTTCGGTGGGCGTGGGAGATCTGAGGCGGATGCTTCGAACCCCACCCGGTGTGCTTCTTTCATTTGCTGACTGGGCGAGCCAGAATCCGGCCGCGGCGGGGGGATCGGCGCCGAGTTCGGAAGCATCATCGGCGTCGTCAGGTACCAACGAAATTGACACGATTGAAGGACTTTTGCAGGATGAGAAGTTCGACCAGGCGCGAACGGCGATAGACGCATGGGCGGTGCAACATCCGGACGACCAGATTACCCAACGGCTCAATGGCGAGCTTGACGTGCGAACCGGGGACGTGCCCGATGCGCTGAAGCAACTGCAAGGATATGTTCAGAGCAATCCGACGGACCCATTGGGGCAGTTCTATTACGCGCTTGCGCTGTATCAAGGGCGAGGCTTTACAGACGCGTTGCAGCATGAGCAGGAATCAAATCGGTTGGAGCCAACGGCTGCCGATCAGCCGCTGCTAGCGCTACTGTATTACTCGGTGCGAGATTATCGACAGGCTGAAGATGCCGCAAGGAGAGCCCTTGCCTCCGACCATGCGAATACTACCGCGCTAGAGGTGCTTGCCGGGGTTGCGTATCACGGAGCTTCGAGCGGGCAGGACACTTGGGGAGAGTACGTGAGCCAACTTTCTACACTGAAGCCGGACGATTTTTGGGTGCATTTGTCGCGAGCATTAGATGCCTATAACCAAAACCAAGCAGAGACGGCCGTGAACGAGTTCAAGGCGGCAGAGCAAAGCGATTTCCCGGACGCAGCTCCATTTTATATTCTCGGCCGCTGGTACGACAGATCATCTCAGTTAGGAGCTGCGAACGACCAGATAACCGCCGGGCTAACATCACTGCCCGACGACCCAGAACTCCTAGACGAGGGCATGTACATTTCCCTTAAGTCTCACGATTATACGCAGGCGGGCCGCCGGTTCGCTTCTTTGGAAGGAGACTACCCGGACGTTCTGCTCACAGAGGGTGCTGGTTGCCTCTACTACTACGGCATCGGACAGCCGACCCAGGCGCTCCCGTATTGCGCTCGTAACGTTAATTTGTCGGCGAACGAGCATACGGCCTACTCGAATTACGGATGGGCGGCGCTCGACGCCAATCAGTTCCAGCTCGCACTCCAAGAATTTTCTCAAGCGTACAAGATCGCCTCTCCTAATTGGGCCAAGATGAATAAAGTTGAAACTGTTGATCTGCTTTGGGGCTTCACGATTGCGGACTACAACACGGGAAACAAAAAAGGAGCACATAAGCTTCTTAAAGTCCTTCGGCAGTACCCTGACGCTGTAACCATAACGGGCTTGCAGCAGATGCCTCTACTGTGGTCAGAAACCACGATGAGCCGCATCGAGGCGATCCTCACGAGGTTCCCGAAGTAATCCTTTGCAATCGCGCGGCTGCGCGTGATTCGGGCGAGCGAAGCGGGAAGTCCGCTGGATTCACAGCGCACCTCCCGCGACGTGGACAATTTCCGTGATGCCGCCAGGCCACTCGATGCGCTCCGGCGTGGGAAGGCCGCCGCTGTCAGTCGAGCCAACGTGAATTATTCTGACTCGAATCACCGTCTCCGGCTCGCGTTTGCGTTCGGCCATCGCGCGCGCAGCGGCACGTGACTCGACGGAGCTAAGCGGGAAGTCGCCCGGCGTCCTCGTCGTCTTTTCGGAAATGCATAATCTCTTTCGGCGCCGGGTATTCCTCTCCGGGGCGTCAGTTCGGCTTCTTCGTAGGCGGAATCTCGAATACTTCGCCGCGTGCCAGCCGGTCGCGCAGACTCTTGATCTTGTCGGTGTCCGCTGTCGGCGCTGCCTCAAGAGGCGAGTCGGTCGGGAATGTTTCTTCCTCTGAACGCGTGGCCGGTCTGCCCTCTGCGTAATGCTTGACCATTTCCGCGTGCCGCGCGCTTCCTTTCATGGCCCGCTTCCAACAATACTCGGCAAACGCCTGCGCGCCCGTTTTGCCTTTTGCATTGACCTCGGCGGCCAGTTGGCGAAATGCCTCGGCGAATTTCGCAGTTCTGGGTCTTCCGCCGCCCGGATTGCCAGGCTTGAATTGCGTGGCCTTGCCGACGTCAGGCGAGACGCCGCCTTTTAGCCTTGACGCCGTTTTTACGCCGTTTTTCATCTTTTCACTATCTGCCGACCGGCTCAATCTCACCGGGCGGGAAGGTAACACGCTTGTCTAGATCCGCGTCCAGCAAAACCGTCATTCGCTCCGCGAACACTTTAATCAGGGTGCCGGGGCCGCTGGGCGTCCTGACTTTACGCCCGATGAATGGGAATAGCTTCGCGTTCGTTGCCTGTCTCGCAATAGGAGCCGATTACAGCCGCGCAAATCGTCCCAAATGGGCTTCCGGCCCCTTACCTTCAAAACCCGAAATGTAACGCTTCCATCTCATTGAAAACACTCATACCTGCGGGTGCGATTTTCGGAGTCTGAGACAGCGCACACGAGCCCGGGTCCGTTCGCGGCGCGAGGCGGCTCGATCTGCGATGGTTTGGTGTTTCGGCCCGAGCAAAGTTTTCCCGCCGCCCGCAAGCTGCTTTTTCTTCGCCCGGTGCGCTTGCCAGTCCTTCGGGAGAAACGGCGCGCGACACTCATCGGAACAGAACGCGCGCGGATCGTCCTTGACGGTGTAGCGAACCGAGCCAAGAAACTTTCCGCACCCGTCGCACGCCTCATTCGCGCAGATGCCGTGCTCTTGCCTGAGCGCGTGTTGCTGTTCGGCGCTGAGCTTCATTAGGCGCACGCCCCGGTGCGGCACAAACAAGTGCTTCCGCCGCAGAGAATTTCGAGCAACCGGGTCCGTGATCTAAAGCATTTGCGCGAGGATTCGCAGAGGGGCTTTTGCCGCACTGAATGTGCAGGAGAATCCGTCGGGGAATCTGTACCGAAACTGTACCTCGCTCGGGCGGTTCCAGCGGTATGAGCGTCAGCAGCGGTACACAGAATCAGCAAGTTACGTGGTGTCAGTGGAGCATCGGAGTCCGACCCCCACCCCGGGCACTTTCGGTCAGCAGCCCCTCGATCCACGTAGGCCACGTTCCGTTGTATGATTCACTGGCATGAATTCGACTGCTCGCAAGCTCAAGAAACCGATCACACATTGGATAGGCGAAGGCGGCGGATGGCTGTTGCGCCGTGTGGTCAGTGGATTGGTGGCCACCGGACTGACGCCCAACACGTTCACGTTTCTTGGCCTGTTCGTCAACTCCGTGAGCGCTGCGCTGTTTGCCCTGGGACGATTCCGCGATGGCGCTATCGTGCTGCTGATCGCCAGCTTCCTCGACATGGCCGACGGCCAGGTGGCTCGCCGAGTGGGGCGCGTGACGGCCTTCGGCGCGTTTCTCGACTCCACACTTGATCGCTACTCGGATCTGGCGCTGTACATGGGACTGGTCGTCTATTACACGCTGATCGGCCGGCCGTTCTACATGGCGCTGGCGGCCGTAGCGATGGCCAGCTCGTTTATGGTCAGCTACTCGCGGGCCCGCGCCGAGTCGCTGATTCCTTCCTGCAAAGTTGGATTTATGGAGCGCCCCGAGCGGGTTGTGCTGCTGATGATTGGCGGCCTGTGGAGCAGGATGGCGCAAGTGTTGTGGGTGATCGCCACAATTTCGACCATCACCGTGATCCATCGCGTGGTCTACACGTGGCGCGAATTGCGCGCGGGCCACGCGCTGCCCGAAGCGGGAATCTCGCAGCCCTCGTAATCCGCGAACCCTGCATCGCGTACCCTCTAAATTTCGAATTTTAGTGGAGCAGTTCAGCCCACCGCGAGAACATTCAATTTTGTGTCGATCTGAAGGGACGCCGATCGTTTGTTTTGTATGAGTTAGAGGCGAATTAGAATGGCAGGGTGTGTCGATCTGGGTTGCTGACGCGCGAGGCCGCGTCGGGGGTTGCGGACGCCCCAGCGTGCGGACTCGGTTTGCGCTACGGCCACCGGACAGCGGGCTGCGGCGGCGACTTGGCGCGATAGCTTGCGACGACTGAGCCGCAGATTCCATTGAGCCGTTCCCTCCCTGACCGGCGCGTTAAGACGCACCGGTCGCGTCCACTGCCGATGACCCTCCAGAGCAGCTTGCCCGCCGTCGGCAAGTTTCGAGCGGGCAGCAAAAACATCCCACGGTAGCATGGAATTGACCTCCCGTCAACAGCAAATAAAGATCGATTTGGGTGGCAGACAATTCCCAAATCGGGAAATCGGCGAAACAGTGTGGCCAGCGGCGTGAAAAGGGAAGAGTAGCGTCCGGTCGAACCTAGACATCTAAGTCCACGGGACTGGGTGCGACGGGAATCGAGGAGGAAGCCATGATCGAGCGGCTGGAGGGTTTCCCGGACAATGTGGTGGCACTGGCGGCGAAAGGGCAGGTGACCAAGAAAGACTACGAGCAGGTTCTGGCTCCGGAGGTGGCGCGGACGTTCCAGAAGCATCGCAAAGTGAATTTTTATTACGAGCTGGGACCGCAATTTACGGGATTGGAGCCGGGCGCGGCCTGGGAAGACTTGAAAGAAGGAATCCGTCATTTCGGCGGGTGGGAGAAGATGGCGGTCGTGACGGATAGCGAGTGGGTCAAGCGCCTGGTGAATGGGTTTGGATCGATCATGCCGGGCGAGGTGCGCGTGTTTCCGAACGCGGAGCAGACGGTCGCGTGCGCGTGGATAATCACGGACGGAACAAAGTGACGACTGCCAGATCTTGTTCTCTGGTTCTTTTCGTGGTGCGGGGATACCACGTTCTTGCGAAGGCAGTCCGTTGCGAAGTGGCTTAACGGTCAGCAACGAAACGCATCGAACGAAAATCGATTGTATAGCTGCGGAATTGCTTAAGAACATCTTGGCCTAAGTTCCCATAGAAATGGTCTTCTCCGTTTCCCTGCGGTACTGCCAGCACTGGAATGCTTTTTAGGTGTACCACTACGCCCCCGATCGTTAGGGTGACGTGCTCAGCATAAAAAGCAGGGAGCGGATGTGGATGGGCAGCCATCTGAACCGTCGATTTCTTGGCGGCGGCAAACTCGGCATGGTGGGCGGACAAATACTTGGCCGTGAGGAATGTATTGGCCGCTCCTGTATCGAGCGTGAAAAGCCGCGCGGTCATTCCATCATCGGCGGCGACAACGGGAGTCAACTGTTCCATAAACATCGGCGAACCCACGCTTGCTTTCGGCCGAGACCGTGCATCAACGCGGATTCGACCATCACTATAGAACGTAATACGACCCAGCGCAGAGAGCACCGGATAACCAAGCAGGGCCTCGATCTGAAAATGGATTTGGGGGACGTAATAATCTTTGTCGTCCATTACAACTACGACCACATTGCGAATCGTAGCTGGCCCAATCGTAAGCCGGGGAATCACAGATACAGGACATGGCGCAGTCCTACCGTCGAATATCTCAACTGACAGAGTTCCCGGTGACAGGCGAAGACCGAGTGGCTCCGCCCTGGATCGTATCAGGAGCGATAGATTGGCTCCAGTGTCTAGCGCCCACGGTTCCGCGTGTCCATTGACCGATACCGGAATCTCCACTAGCCCAATCTTGTTCCGCGTGCTCGCAATATCGAATGGCCCACTAAAACTTACAGTTTCAGGAGGGGTGTGTCTCAGCAGTTCATACGTCCTGAGATCGCCTTCTATGTCCTGGCGTTTCGATTTATCTAATGACCCGCCTAGGCGGTACAAAAGGGTCGAAAGCGTGTCCGCTGCATCGCCGTAACGAAAAGTCTTTGCATAATCGTCGGCTAGTGCTCGCAAGCCAAGTTCCTGCTCTTCCTGCGTGAGGTTCCATGCAGAATTGGAAATCAACGGTTTAAGCAAGCCTATCGATTGGGTAATTTGGTTTTTGCGGTTAGCTAGCACTCCGGCAAAGAATATGCGCTCCGGCGAAGGAATATTGGGTTCGGTCTTCAGAGCCTTCTCCAGTTTCAGGTATTGATTGTGGGACAGAAGATTGAGCGGGTCCGCCGTGTGTGCTCGATGGCGGGCGTGCGGTCTCCGATGCGCGGCGGGGTCGTTGTACTGCCGACTGGCCGATCCTGCGCTGGGAGCAAGTAGAACGGCGGCGATGAGAAGAACGGCGTATCCCGGCTGCTTGTTCGGCCCTGATCTCACAACGCTGCTCTCATCGAAAAGGGCCTGAGTCGCTGCCAGGGGCGATATTCCACGCGAGTTTAGACCTCCAAAGCCTCCCCTTCATAGCATATTTCTAGAGGCCACGCCGGATTTATGTCGGCCCGCTAGCTGCCGCAGTAGTGGGCGGAGACGAGGGCGAGGGCGTCGCGAAAGCGTTGCGTGCGCATGTTTTGCAGCGCTCGATTTAGGTGCAGCTTTGCGTACTGGATGCGCGCTTCGTCGCCGGCGAGGCTGACTTCGCCTGAGAGCAACCGCTGATGAAATTCGCGAAAATCTGGCGCGTCCAAGTTCGGGTCGATTAGTGTGCCGGACCTGGCGACCAGCAACATGAACACCATCGCGTACCCCACGTGTGCGATCTGCTGCATTAAGAAAAAACGCGCGCTCCGGTACTCGCCGGGCGGTTCGCCGAAATAGGCGCAGAGATACGCTTCTACGCTGG
>JBOGMW010000228.1:0-26902 GCA_050746805.1 Candidatus Acidiferrales bacterium
CGCTGGTCGTGAAGGTATGGTCGCTGTCGTCCACCACCTGTGACCCGCCAGTGAATTGAACCATGGCTCGCATGTGGTAGAGCGTGTTCGCCAGCATTCCCGCCACGTAGATGCTGACCGGCCCGCCGCCGGTGGGCGCGGGCTGCGTCCAAGTAGTTTTTCCATAGCCGGTGTCGGTGCCGAATTGAACGGACACATTCGCGTCCGCCGGCGGATCGATCGTGTATTGAGCCACTTGCGGCTCATTCGTGCTAGTGACAACCCCAGCGGCCATCACAGACGCCGTCGCGGTCGCGCTCGCAGTCTTTTTTCGGGTGCTCGTTGCGGTGACGCTCACGCTGGTATTCTGAGTCACACTCGGCGCCGAATAATTGCCACTCGCGTCGATGGTCCCCGTACTCGAGGTGCCCCCCGCGACTCCGTTCACCGACCATGTAACGCCGGAGTTGCCGCCGGTGATGGTGGCAGTGAATTGCGTCGTCTGCCCCGCGCCCACGAACGCGGTTTGTGGTGAGACCGAAACCGCTATGGATTGATTCCCAGACCCGCAGCCAGCCAGAAAAACGAAAAGGAAGGTAAGACCAAGAAAACGGATGGAACTGGATGTGCCACTCATCTTCGGACTCCCAAGTTGTTGAATTGAGGGTTGCGGGCTGGGGCCCGACAGGATCATATCAAAATCGCCGCACAGGTAGTTTTTCCAATTTTGCACATACCGTCGCGTCGAGTCCGTTTGTCGTCGGTTGTCGACAGTGGCGGCGGGACCTTCGGATACATCACAATGAGAGTAACAGTCCGTTGAACTGCGCATCTAACTGGCGAATAATGCTTGCTGTTTCCCTTGTGGGCGCAACCACAAGACACCGTGGAACGGAGGGACAACCTTGGGTAGCATTCCAGCGGGCAGCCGCGTGGAAGAAGGGCGCACGCCGAAGCGGGCGGCCTACGTAACTTCTGCCTTCGGCGAGTTCTCGGATGGCAAGCGCCCGTCTACGACGCTCTCTGTAATTGTCCCAGCCTACAACGAGCAGTACCTGATCGGATCAAGCCTGGCGCGGCTCGGGGTATTGGGCGAGTCGCCGCTGCTTGAATCGGTAAAAATAATTGTGGTGGACGATGGCTCTTCCGATGGAACCGCCGAGGCGATCCGCGTCTTTCGCGAATCCATCGAGTCGCGCGAAGCGGACCCCAAAATCAACTGGACATGGCTGCGTCACCCCCAAAATCGCGGCAAGGGTGCTGCGATACGCACAGGGTTGGAATGCGTCGATACCGAACTGGTCGTAATGCACGACGCCGATCTCGAATATTTGCCCCGAGACCTGCTGTCCATGGTCGAAGTGTTTCTCAGCGAGGATGCTGACGCGGTTTTCGGCTCGCGGTTCATGTCCGGTGGGCACAAGCGGGCGCTTTTCTTTCGCCACGCGCTTGGGAACAAGCTGCTGACGTTTCTCTGCGACTTGGTCTGCGACTTGAACCTTACGGACATGGAAACCTGCTACAAAATGGTCCGCGCCGGACTGCTCAAGAGTATTCCGCTCGAAAGCTCTACCTTCGATGTGGAACCTGAACTGGCTATCAAGCTAGCGAAGCGGGGTAGCCGCATCTTCGAGGTGCCGATCAGCTATTCTGGCCGCACATACGGCGAAGGGAAAAAGATCGGCTGGCGCGACGGCTTCCGCGCTCTTTGGGCCATCCTGCACTATGCAGCGTCCGGGAAGATCTACATCGAGGACGCGCACGGCGGCGAGATCCTCGACCGTCTGAATCGGGCGCCCCGTTTCAATAAGTGGATGGCGGATGTGATTCGTCCGTATGTAGGTGATCGTGTTCTTGAGATTGGGGCAGGCACTGGCAACTTATCGATGGAATTGATGCCTCGCAGCGTGTACTGGGCAACCGATGTTAACCGGCACTATCTCGATTACCTGTTAAAATTGCGCGCCACTCGTCCCTATATGCGGGTGGGTTTCACAAACGCCGCTGACCAGGCGACCTATCCCGCGGGGCAATCGTTCGATACGGTTGTGTGCCTCAATGTGGTCGAGCACATCCAAGACGACATCGCCGCGCTTCGCAACATCCGCAACGCACTGGTGGATCGCGGGCGCGCCATCGTTTTAGTTCCGTGCGGGCCGTGGCTTTTTGGCACCCTTGACGAGGTGCTCGGTCACTTCCGCCGCTACACTCCAGATGAATTGGCGTCTGTGTGTGGGGAAGCCGGCTTCCAAGTAGAAGAAATTTTGAAATTCAACAGGCCCGGCGTGCCTGCTTGGTGGATTAACGGCCGCGCTCTGCGACGAAAGACGTTTGGTTTGGCGCAAATCCGAATGCTTAATATCTTGACGCCGCTCTTCCGTCTGATGGATTCCTGGCTGCCGCTTCCGCCGCTCTCGCTCGTCGCGATTTTGCGGAAAGACGATGCCGACGTGCAAGAAGCGTCAAATGGTGGCCGGCTTCTCGTAACCCCGTTGGCCAAGACGTGAAACGCGCGACGAACTGCCAGACTTCCGCGCATGGCCCGCAAAGGTGCACTTGATTTCAGAACCGTCGGCAGACAAACGAAAATCCTACCGGTATCAGTTTGTCTTGTTGCTTATTTTCATCGTCAGCCTGCCGTTGCTGAATCCCTGGGTGCGCGGCGATGGTGTGGGCTACTACGCTTATGCGCGATCCATCCTGATCGAACACAAGCTCGACTTCCGGCAGGACTGGCTGAGGGCGAATGCCAGTTTCCGAATGGACCGCATCGATACCGATGGAAAAATTGCTCCCAGCCAATATACGGTGACTGGTCATTTAGATAATCATTTCTCGATTGGTCCCGCGATTTTGTGGTCACCCTTTCTAGTGCTCGCACACGCGGGCGTCTTGCTCTGGGATCGTTTCGGCGGCCATGTAGCCGCTGACGGCTTCTCGCGTCCTTATCTTTTGGCCATGTCCTTTGGCACTGCTTTCTATGGTTTCCTCGCCTTGGTGATTTCGTTCGGATTGGCGCGGCGATTTGTCCCGGAGCGCTGGGCGTTCCTGGCCACTTTGGGCGTCTGGTTCGCCAGTTCCCTTCCGGTGTATATGTATTTCAATCCTTCGTGGTCGCACGCCCAATCCGCATTCACCGTCGCTTTGTTCGTCTGGTATTGGCTGCGGACGCGCGGCAAACGTAGGTTGGCTCAGTGGATCCTTCTTGGCGTGCTCGGCGGAGTTATGATGGACGTCTACTACCCAAATGTCTTTCTGCTGCTTTTCCCCGCCTTCGAATCGCTCGCTTTCTACTGGACTGACATCCGACAACGGTGCGTGGCGGATGCCGCTCATTTGTTCCTTAAAAACCTAGCCTTCATCGCAGCCCTCGTGGGGGCATTCTTGCCCACTTTGATCACGAAAAAAATCATCTACGGGAGCTACTTTGAGACCGGGTACGACTACCATTGGCACTTAAACTCCCCGGCGTTTTTTCAGGTATGCTTCTCCTCCGATCACGGCCTCTTCGCCTGGACCCCGATCCTGATCTTATCGATCGCAGGTCTCGTCCTCCTGCAGCGGTACGACCGCCGCTTTGGCTGGTACTCTCTATGCGTCTTTGCTGCGTTCCTATACTTCATTGGATGTTATCCGGATTGGGACGGCCTCTCGTCTTTCGGCAACCGGTTCTTTATTACGCTCACGCCTCTTTTTATCATCGGGCTGTCTGTCTGCTTCGATGGTTTAGTCCGATGGCTGCGGGACCAGCGCGCCGCCGTCGTTTCCGTGAGTGTAACTACCGCTTTCGTGCTCTGGAACTTTGGCCTGATCTTCCAATGGGGAATGCATCTGGTTCCTCCACGCGGCCCGATCTCCTGGCGAGAGGCGGCTTATAATCAGGTGGCCGTCGTACCACAAGAGGCGACTTCCGCCTTGAAGGATTACTTCCTGCGGCGCGCTAGTCTGATGCAACAAATTGAGCGCAACGATGTTAACCAGCTAAAATCGCAACAGGAGCATCCTGCCGAATGAACTCAACGCCGGTTATCGCTACCCCTGAATCGACCATCGCCCATGAGACGCACCCTCCCGTCCTTCATATTCGGCCGCCGTCGGGTTGGTGGGCGATTCCTTTCGGCGAATTGTGGACCAGCCGCGAACTGCTGTATTTTTTCGTGTGGCGCGATATCAAAATCCGTTATAAGCAAACGGCAATAGGCGCGGCGTGGGCCATTTTGCAGCCGTTCCTAACCATGCTGGTCTTCACTCTGTTTTTCGGTCGTCTCGCGCACATCCCTTCGGACGGAATGCCCTATCCCATCTTTTATTACAGCGCCTTACTGCCGTGGATGTACTTTGCGACTTCGCTGCAGAATGCCACGAGCAAAATCGTTGAAAATCAGAACGTTATCACTAAAGTTTATTTTCCGCGTTTGATGCTGCCGATCTCGGCCGTTTCCGCCGGCCTATTGGACTTCGCGATCTCGTTTATGATGTTTATCGTTTTGATGGTTTACTACGCGGTGCGTCCCACCTGGGATCTCCTGTTTCTTCCGGTGTTTCTGCTTCTCGCTTTCGCTACGGCCCTCGGTGCCGGCTTGTGGCTTTCGGCTCTGAATGCCATTTACCGGGATGTCCGTTACGTGGTTCCGTTCCTCATCCAATTCTGGCTCTTCGCTTCGCCGGTTGCTTATTCGAGCTCGTTGGTCCCGGCGAAATGGCGTGGGCTCTATGGCTTAAATCCTATGGCCGGGGTAATCGAAGGCTTTCGCTGGTGTCTTACGGGTCGCGGCGCGGCTCCTGGCCGTATGCTATTCGCATCCTCGCTGGTGGTAGTTGGCGTCTTGATTAGTGGACTGCTATATTTCCAGCGGATGGAAACGACCATCGCCGATGTGGTGTGACTCGTCCCATAATCGAGCGGGCAGAAGGCAGCTGTATCAGCCATGAGCCAGCCCGTCATTCTGGTCAATAACCTCAGCAAGCGCTACCGCATCGGCGAACGCGAACGCTACTCGGCGCTGCGGGATGTGCTGGCGCGTCCCTTTAGCTCGTTGTCGCGTCGCAAAGAAGGTCAAAAGAGAGCCGACCTTTGGGCCCTCAAGGACCTTTCCTTCGAAGTTCGCGAAGGCGAAGTTCTCGGTCTTATCGGCCGTAATGGAGCGGGCAAAAGTACTCTCCTGAAAATCCTTTCGCGCATTACCAAACCCACGGAGGGCTCCGCCGAAATTCGCGGGCGTGTCGGCAGCTTGCTTGAAGTGGGCACCGGGTTCCATCCTGAACTCACCGGCCGTGAAAATGTTTTTTTAAACGGCGCGATTCTTGGAATGAGCAAGCGCGAGATCGAACGCAAATTCGACGAAATCGTGGCGTTCGCCGAAGTCGAGCGATTTCTAGATACTCCGCTAAAATATTACAGCAGCGGCATGCAGGTTCGTCTCGCCTTTGCCGTCGCCGCGCACCTTGAGCCTGAAATCTTGCTAATCGATGAAGTGCTCGCCGTAGGTGACATACAGTTTCAAAAAAAATGTCTCGGAAAGATGGGTGACGTGGCACGGCAGGGCCGCACGGTTATTTTTGTCAGCCACAACATGGCGGCTGTCAACGCGCTGTGTCTCCGATGCATCGTAATGAAGCAAGGAAGCAAAGAGTTCGACGGCACGCCCGCCAACGCGACGGCTTGGCATTATCAAGACGCGATCGCAAGCGCGGGCGGCAACGGAGACCTGCTTACTAGGCCGAGACGCGAAGGCAATGGCAAAGGGCGTTTCTGCTCCGTAGCTGCGCAGCCCTTAAGTTCCTCCGGCAGACCTCTGGACCTGGTATATCCTGGCTGCGATTTTCGAATCGAGACCGAAGTGAAATGCCTTTCGGATTTCGTCGACTGTAATCTGGCGATCATCATATGGGACGTTAACAGCTATCGCGTAATCGACGTGAACACGGCGCAGAAAGGGCGCTTCCTGAGCCTCAGGTCGGGCCAGCGAGCGCGAGCGGAATTTGTGCTTCGTCAGGTTCTGTTGAAGCCCGGCAACTATTTCGTTAGCCTGTGGCTCGGGCGGTGGCCCACGGAAATCGTGGATCACGTGGACGCGTTTACGCTAAATGTTGTAGAGAGCGAAGAAACCAGCCAGCATTCCGAGATTTTTCCGGGCGTCTATCTCTGTCGCTTCGATAGTGATCTTGTGATTCAGTGAAATCTTTGCGGGCGGGATTTGCCGGTTCCAAATGAAAAGTGAATTCTACACAAGGTCTTTTTATGAGGGGCTTCACGAGGGCGTAGTCCAGTCTGCGGAAGTAATCGTTCCGCTGGTCCTGCAGCTAATTCCGGCGCGCAGCGTCGTCGATATTGGCTGCGGAGAGGGGGCATGGCTCGCCACATTTCAGGGAATGGGTGTCGACGATATCCTCGGCGTCGATGGCGACTACGTGGACCGCACAGCGTTGAAGATTCCCCAGCGGTGCTTCCGGGCAGCAGATTTGTCCATACCTCTGGCGCTCGATCGCACGTTTGACTTGGCCCTTTCACTCGAAGTCGCCGAGCACCTGCCGGCTGCCTCCGCCTCTGTCTTCGTCGAATCGCTTACGCGGTTGGCGCCAGCGATTCTTTTCTCCGCAGCGATCCCGTTCCAGGGCGGTACGAATCACGTAAACGAGCAGTGGCCAGAAGCGTGGGCCGAACTATTCGACGCCCGCGGATATGCCGTAGTGGACGCAATTAGAAAACGCGTGTGGCAGGACCAACGAGTGGAATGGTGGTATGCGCAAAACACGTTGCTGTTCGTCCGACGGGACCTGTTGGAGCAGAACAGCCGCCTACATGCCGAATTCCAGCGCAGCAATTCAACCCAGCTCTCGCTGGTCCATCCCCGAAAATATTTGGGTCTTCAGGCCGAATATAACCGGATTCCCGCTAGTGGATCTCATCCGAAGACTCATCCAACTTCGATGGCGCTTTTTCGCAGATTAAAGGACTTGCTTCGAAAAGGGTTCGGCGCCTTGGGGCATGGCCACCGCCACTCTCACGGAAACCGAAACGACAGCGCCAAAACTCAGGGAGTGACGCCCTGATGAATCCTCTTGTGACGGTCGTCCTCGATACTTACAACCACGAGCAATTCATCGAAGACGCCATCAGGAGCGCCCTCAATCAAGATTTTCCGCGTTCGCAAATGGAGATCCTCGTGGTGGACGACGGCTCGACCGACCGCACCCCGGAAATCGTCCGCAAGTTCGAGCCTCAGGTCCGGCTTATCCGGAAGCCGAACGGCGGGCAAGCCTCGGCGATAAACGCGGGGATCGCCCATGCAACGGGTGAAATCGTTGCGTTCTTGGACGGAGATGACGTGTGGCTGCCTAACAAAGTGTCACGCGTCGTGGAGGAATTCCACAACAACCCACGCGTGGTCTTGGTCTACCACAAGTTTTCCTTTTGGGATTCACGAGACGGCCGCGAGTGGGATCCCGCATGGCTGCTGGTATCTGGTGACATTGTGGCCGACCGGCGCAAACTGCAGATCTACAGCCCTAGCCCTGCGCCGACGTCCTCATTGGCATTTCGGAAATCATGTCTCGACCGGCTCACGCCAATCCCGGACCAGTGTTCCTTCATGCACGACGCCTACCTCACCGGCACCGCTATCTTTTTAGGACCGGTCTCGACAATAGCAGACTGCCTCACCAAAAATAGAGTGCACGGCAACAATCTCTGGTATACGGATAATGATCGCCCGGACAAAAAAGCTTGGCGGCGACGCACGGAAGCTCGGCACGCCGCGATAGAAAGCACGCGGGCCTGGATGCTCGCGAATGTTCCAGCGCCGCTTCTGCCCAAGACGCGCGAATTTCTTCTGCTTTCGGAGCTAGCTAGTGAAGCTGACGACTTCCTGCTTAAGCCGCCGGGTCGCCTTCGTTTGGCTCGGCATCTGTTGCAGCGAGCGTGGCATTACGGCGTTCGTATGACATGGCGACACAAGCTCGTAACGTACGTGAATGCTTTCGGGGTGCTGTTTACAGGGTATAGGCGCTTTTATCTATTGGACCAATGGCGCATCCGTATTAAAAACGCCCTGCTAGGCCAGGACGGTTTGATCGAAACGAACGATGCGCCCCCGCCAGGCAAATCCGCCCGTCCGCGGTGCGGTGACAGTTCCTGAGCTTTCGGTACGCTATGCAACCCGTAGTTCCCCTTCGTTCTCCTCTGTCCGGACTGTGTAGCGCGGAAGCAGTGAGCGCATGCGGCGAAGCGGCTGATTCCGAAAGAATGCGTATACTGACTGGGTATGTTTGCTCGTGGCGGTGCGTTAGCGTGAATATCGAATGAACCCGACCGTTACTGTGCTCGTGGATACGTACAATCACGAACGCTTCATCGAAGAAGCGCTCGTCAGCGTCGTCGAACAGGAGTTCCCCGCCGCCGAGATGGAAATCATCGTTGTGGACGACGGTTCCACAGACCGCACCCCCGAAATCGTCCGTAAGTTCGCGCCGCGCGTCCGGCTGCTGCGCAAATCGAACGGCGGCCAGGCGTCTGCATTCAATTTCGGAATTCCGGAAGCGCACGGTGAAATCGTCGCGTTCCTGGACGGCGACGATTGGTGGGCGCGCAATAAACTCGCGCGCGTCACCGAAGCAATGGCCGCCGATCCAGAAGTAGGAATCATCGGTCACGGGATCGTTGAAGTCGATGCCGCCTCGAAACATCTAAGAACGCTGATTCCGCGCGGAATAGGGCCTTTCAATCTCAGGACTGACGAAGGCGCGCAGATATTTCGCAGTTATATGGCGTTTCTCGGAACCAGTCGTGTCAGCATTTGCAAGAGCGTGCTCCTACGGATTCTCCCGATTCCCGAAACCTTGGTGATCGAAGCGGACGAATTTATGTCCGCCGCAGCCTTGTCAAAGAATAGCGGGCTCCTTGTTCCAGAACCTCTCACTTTCTACCGCTTGCACGAAGGCAATCTATTTCACTTCGGTTCCGGGGACCCAGCGCGGCTCCGTCGTAAGCAAAAAGTTCTTTCCTCCCTGGAGGGTGAACTGTCGCAGCGCTTGCGTGGGATGGGCATCTCTGCGTCAGCGATATTGATCGTTATCGAACCAATTCGCGTCGCGGCCCTTCGCTTGAAACTTTCTCTTGATGGCGGAACGCGCCGAGAAGCCTATAGCGCAGAGAAGGCCGACCTCCATCACGCCTATCAGCATCTGACGGCGGGCTACCTTGCTTGGAAGCGATTATCGCTAGCGCTCGCTCTGGTACTTCCGCCGCGCCAGTATTACAAGCTTCGCGAACTCTATGCGGCCTTTGGTCTTCGGCGCTTTCGCTCTTGGCTGGGCGAACCGAAACCCAGAGCTGAGATCAACGAACTAAGACCGCATTCCGGGGAAGCGAATGCGGAAAGATAACTCGAGCGCTTCGACCGGCCTAAGAGCGGGCATATGTTCGAATGCGTTGAGCCGCATGCCAGAGTTCCGCGGAAAAACTCGCCTCGTCAACATGCTTGGCCGTCTCGCGATGATCGCGGGGCGACGCTGGGCGAGTAGCTCTCCGGGAAAGAATGCGACGATTCGGCTCGATTTGGGCGATCGAATCCAGCGGCAAATGTGGGGCGGCTGTTATGAGACGCACGTTCAGCGGACCCTTAAGCATATGCTCGAGCCCGGAGACGTGTTCCTCGACATAGGCGCACATATCGGCTACCACGCAGTGCTCGCCGCGGTGCTCGTTGGAGACCGAGGCAAAGTGATTGCGTTTGAGGCAGATCCCGGGAACTTCTTGAGATTGCAGGAGAATTTCGGGCCGTTTCGTTGGGCCTGCGCGGTCAACAAAGCTATCTGGCAGGTCACCGGTAATATCGGGTTTGAACGCTCATCTCAGCCTGCGGAGTCCGGTTGGGGCACGTTGACGGACGTACGCGATCTAAACACAGGCGACCATCGGGTTGTTGAGGCGATCTCCCTTGACGACTGGTTTTTGGAATCTAAGCTGAAGGTTTCTGTCATGAAAGTGGACGCAGAGGGTTCAGAAGTTGGAATCCTGCGCGGAGCCCATAAGTTTTTGCGCACGAATCGCCCAGTAATAATTATTGAGGCCAACGATGTGGTCCTGCGTCAGGCGCAGACGTCGGCGCTGGAACTCGCGGAGATTCTTCGCGGAGACAGCTTCGAGATTTTCGAATTCAATGGCAAACTTTTGGATAAGCTAGGCGCGGGACGAGCTCCCAAGCGAAACGAGTTGTTAGCGCTGCCACGCGAACGCGCGCAACAGCAGTTCGAAAAACTACAGGTGGGATGAACTCCGCGGTCGCGCAAGGTGTGGAGACCGTCAGTCAATGAGCGAGAATGCACCCCGAGTTGCCCAATCGATGCGCCGCGACTGGGACGATCGCGCCCGCAAAGATGCGTATTTCTACATCGCTTCGTGGAAGCAGGAATGGGACGAGGAATCCTTCCTCAAATCCGGGGAACAAGACTATATCCGGTTGGTAGAGTCGACTATTAAGCGCCTGGGCTTTGTGACGTCGGGCAAATCAATGCTTGAACTGGGGTGCGGCGCAGGCCGCATGACCCGAAGTTTCGCTCAGCGCTTCGAACGGGTGATTGCATTTGACGTCTCACCAGAAATGATTGAGCGCGGGCGGCGCATACATGCCGGACTTTCTGGCGTCACGTGGCTGCTCGGGGACGGGACGAATCTGGCGACGGTTCCGTCATCTTCGGTTGATTTCGTTTTTAGCTATCTCGTGCTGCAGCACCTTCCGGCCCAGCATCTTGTCGAGACCTACGTCGCCGAAATGATGCGCGTCCTGGCCGACGGCGGATTGTGTCTGTTTCAATTCAACGGCGGATCAAATCGTCACGACATGAACTGGAAAGGTCGCATGGTTTGGCGAATCATCGACTTCCTCTGGACGATGCGACTAGAGTCCGCCAGCAGGCGGATGGCGGCGCTTATGGGTCTGGATCCCGAGATGGGTGGGAAAAACTGGCATGGGGTTCCCGTGCAAACCGGCCAGATATGTGCAATGGTCCGCAAAGGCGGTGGCTCGGTCCTGGAGACCAGCGGTGAAGATACTCCGATGGCGTGGTGTTGCGCGACAAAGCCTGCGGCAACTGCGGAAAAGCTCAAAACGTGATATCCATCGGCATAAATTATTCACGTATGCATGATTCGTCGGCGTGCATCGCGCGCGACGGCGAAGTGCTCTTTGCCGTTGCCGAGGAGCGATTGAGTCGCGTGAAGCACGATGCGCGCTTCCCAGCGCTGGCGATCCGCGCCTGCCTTGATTTTGCCGGAGTCGGGACAGGGGAGGTGGATTTTCTTAACCAGGGTTGGCCCGCCCCTGGCAGCCTTTTTTTACACGATTTGCGCTGCTACGCCACTGGCAAACAGCCGCTAGATTCGCGCGCTGTCCTGAATTCCGTTCGTTATTTCGCAGGCATGCGGCATCAGCGCAGCGGTGAGAATCGCTTCAGGCGGATTTTCGGATCCGCGTCACGCGCGAAATTCCGGCTGACTGAGCATCATTTGGCTCATGCCATCAGCGCGTACGCGTTTTCGGGCTTCGCTGATGCCGCAGTGCTGGTGATCGATGGCCGTGGCGCGTGGGAAGCTACATCGATTTGGCACGGCCGAGACGGGCAGCTGGAACACGTTCAGACCATACCGTGGCCGAATTCTCTCGGACTTTTCTACGCACAATTCACTCAATACCTAGGATTCCAGCCTTACAGCGACGAATGGAAAGTTATGGGCTTGGCGCCATACGGCAAGCCAGGGATTGATCTAAGCGCGTTCATTATTCCCGACGAAGATCCGTACCGCGTGGCGACGCGACGGTTGATCGGTAAGGACTCTGCCCCGACCGCCGCGATTGAAGCGCGCCTTGGACCGAAGTGCGCGCCCGAATCCGAGATAGGAGACCGGTACAAAGACGTGGCATTCGCTGTACAAGATGCCTGCGAACGGGCGATGTTGAAATTGGCCGCGAGCGCGGTGGCAAAAACCGGCTGCCGCAGCCTCTGCCTTGCCGGTGGCGTAGCACTTAATTCGAAAGCGAACGGCAAAATCCTCACGTCCGGCCTGGTTGATGAACTATTCGTTCAGCCAGCTGCCGGTGACGATGGGGTTTGCCTCGGCGCGGCGCTGGCGCCGTACCTCGATTCCGGCGGCAAGCTCCCTCTGCGCAAAATGCGGCATGCATACTTGGGTCCGGCAAGTTCCAATGCCGAAATCGAGAGGGCGCTGCAAACGTACAAGATTCGCTATAAAAAAATGGGCGATACGGCGAAAACCGCCGCGGGATTGCTCGCCAACGGGAAAATCCTGGGCTGGTTCCAGGGACGGATGGAATTTGGCCCGCGCGCTTTGGGCAGCCGTTCGATTCTCGCGGACCCACGCGACCCGGAAATGACTGCCAAGGTGAACAACGCCGTAAAATTTCGCGAATGGTGGCGCCCTTTTGCGCCTTCCATGCTCGCGGAGACCGCCGCGGAGTACATCGAATCGGCCACCGATTCGCCGTTCATGATTCTCACCTCGCAAGTGCGCGAGGAAAAGCGCAGCGTCATACCCGCCGTGACGCATGTGGACGGCAGCGCGCGCCCGCAGACCGTCGAGCGAGACGTTAATCCCCTGTATTGGCACCTAATCTGCGAATTTGGCCGCCTCACGGGAGTCCCGGTTGTAATGAACACTTCGTTTAATCTGCGCGGCGAGCCGATTGTTTGCACGCCGACTGACGCGATCCGAACCTTTTTCAGCTCGGGAATGGACGCGCTCGCCATCGGAAGCTTTTTGGTAGAGAAATAAATGTCAGCAGCGCTGGGTTTCCAAGTCTAGGTGCTAATCTAATCCGCATGTGCTGTTTGAAGCTTTCGCCAGAACCTTTTTTCATGGAATATCCGGACGTGACGTTTGATCGCTCGATGCAAATCACATACTGCCATAGCGCCGGCAGTGAACCAGCGCGCAGCAAAAAATGAACACGCCGCTCGTAGCCCTGCTCGGCCGAAAAGAGAAGCCGACAGACGGTGTCGAGGACTATTGTCGTTATTTGGCGGACGCGCTCGTCCGGCACAGCGTCATCATGGAAATAGCGCGATTCAATTGGGATGAAGTAGGCTGGATTTCAGCCTTTCGGAAATTGCGACGTCGAAGCTCCGAGTGGCGCGGGCGATGGGTCGTGGTTCACTACACGGCCCTGGCGTGGTCGCGCCGTGGATTTCCCCTCGGAATTCTCCTAGCTCTTGCAATGCTCCGGCGGCGAGGTGTTCGGTGCGCGGTGTTGTTTCATGAGCCTGCGCGACAGGGAAGCCCCTCGCGGCTCAGAGATAAGTTCCGCGGTACATTTCAGGAGTGGATGATCCGCAATTGCTTTCGCAAGGCCGAGAGGGCCATATTTACTGTTCCTCTGGAGACGATCTCTTGGCTGCCAAAGAATCGCTCAAAGGCCGTTTATATTCCGATCGGCGCGAATATTCCTGTTCCAGTATTGCGGCCGGACGGAGATGGCTTGAGCCCCGAAACGCCGAAAACTGTGGCCATATTTTGTGTGAGCACAGGACACAGTCGACTGGCCGAAATCGCCGATTTGGCGTACGCAGCCGAGCGAGCTCATGACACGGTTGGTGCCGTGCGGTTTGTCGTTCTCGGGAAAGGTTCGGCGGAGGCACGTGAGGAGATCGAACAGGCCCTAGCCGCAAAGCGCGTCGAAGTGTGCGTGATTGGAAGATTGCCTGCTGAACAGGTGGCAAACACCCTCGCGGCCGCTGACGTTCTGCTGTACCTTGGCGCCTATGTCACGCAGACTCGTGGCAGCGCGTTGGCAGGAGTGGCCTGCGGTTTGCCCATCGTTGGATATGCAGCCGCAGTGCGCGAGCCAATCTGCGACGCTGGTGTTGTGCTGGTGCCGCATCGCGATCGCCATGCTCTCGCCGCTGCGCTCGTGCGCGTCTTGAAAGATGACGGGCTTCGATCTGAGTTGCGGCGGAGAAGCTGCGAAGCTCAGCTGCGGCATTTTTCCTGGAACGTAATTGCAGCCCGTTTCGTTCGAGCCTTCGATCCGAAGCAGGCGAGCACATGAAACTCTTGCTTTACTCGCGAGAATTTTCGCCCAGCGTTGGCGGCGTTCAGACAATTGTTGCGGAGCTGGCGCGCGGCCTCGCCCGGTCGGCAGAACCACGTGGTGACGATGCTGTGGATATCACACTCGTTACGGAAACTCCAAGCTCTGGTCCGAAAGACCAGCAATTTCCGTTCCCTGTGATTCGCCAGCCGGGTTTCTGGAAGATCGCAACGCTCATCCTCCGGACCGACATCATTCATCTGGCTGGGCCGGCCATTGTGCCCTTGGCGCTAAGCTGGCTATTGAAGAAGCCAGTGGTGGTGGAACACCACGGATTCCAGGCGACCTGCCCGAATGGGCAGATGCTGTACGAGCCTTGCGAAAATACCTGTCCGGGGCACTTTATGGCTGGCAATTACGGCGAGTGCCTTCGTTGCAATCGCAAAAAGCTCGGGCTGGCCGGCAGCGCCCTTCTGTTGCTGCTCACTCCGGTCAGGCGCTGGATGTGTAGCCGGGTGCGTGCGAATATCATGCCGACGCATTGGCTTGCATCACAGCTGGGCCTGAAGCGCGGAAAAGTTGTATTGCATGGTATCGAATCTGGTGCGAGCCCATCGGAGGAGAATGGAACTGTTGCGTCCAGGTCCATCTTTGCCTATCAAGGTCGGCTAGTATCTACCAAGGGTGTACGCGTCCTTCTGAAGGCCTTCGAGCAATTGTGCGACGAAGGCCGCTCGCCTCGGCTGATAATCATTGGCACCGGTCCCGAAGAGGAATCGCTCAAATGTCGCACCGCCAAGTACGGGGAAAAGGTGCAGTTCGGTGGGGCCGTGCCGAGCGGCTCCTTGGATCAGATGCTGGCTGCTGCAGCGACTGTGGTGATTCCTTCGCTCGCCGGTGAAGTATTTGGATTGGTTGCAGCGGAAAACATGTTGCGAGGTAAACTTTTGATCGTCTCGGATCTTGGCTCGTTGCGCGAAGTCGTTGGCGACACCGGGCTTGTTTTCGCGACTGGAGATACTGTCGCCCTGGCGGACTGTATGCGCTCGGCCATGGACGATGCTTCCCGCGCCGGTAATCTTGGTCGCGCGGCGCGTGCGCGCGCCGAGCGGGCGTTCGGCGCCGAGCGTATGGTCGAGGAACACCTTGCAGTCTACCGGGAGGCACTTGCAACAAAAGAATAGAAAGCCCAGCGATTGAAGATTGTCGGGCGAAGGAACTGGCAAAAAGGATATGAAATCAGAAGTTGCCGACTTAATACGAATGGCGGTACCCCGTACGATGCGGAATTGGCTACGCTCGCCTTCAAAATCCGCCCGATGGTTGCTGGACTCCGCCTGGTTTTGCGTCGGTGGAAGGAAGTCGATCGAATTCGAATCTACCTTGAGCTTAAAGTGCCATCCGCATGTATATCGGGCGATGTTAGAGGCACAAGTCAACGACGCGGAACAGCATGCAGAATTTCACCACTTTTTGTCGCTCTGCACCCCGAAAATGTATCTTTTTGATATCGGTGCACACTATGGTGCTTTCAGCGTGGCAGCGGCCCTCCATGGTGGCACGGCGCTTGCCGTAGACCCTTCGCCGACCGCTGTACGCATGATTGCCAAGCAAGCCATTTTGAACAAGTGTGACAAAAACATTCAAACCATTCGATTTGCGGTCAGCGATTCAAACGGTGTGATCGGCTTACTCAGCTCCGGCGTATTCTCACATGGCTACTTTAAGGTTGCGAAGGGACGGCCCAAAAGCGAGCTCATTCAATCACCTTCGGTGACGGTAGATGAACTGGTTCGCCGCTTTGGGGCGCCAACTCACATCAAAATCGACGTCGAAGGACACGAGGCGGCCGCGCTACGTGGCGCAAGAGCGTTTCTTGCCGAGCACTCGCCCATATTGTTTCTAGAATTGCATAACGAAATGGTGCGTTCAGAGCGCGGCGATCCGAGAGCTGCCCTGGAAGAGATTACGAGCCTGGGGTTCAAAACATTTTCTCTAGCAGGGTGTCTCCTCACCCCGGATGAGATTCTTTCCCAGCCAATCATTCGACTGGTAGCGAAACGTAATGTGAGCGTCGCCAGAGCCGGAGCGGCTCAGACGTGAAAGACATGCGCATTCCGGTGGTGAGGAATCAGGCGCTAGCCGGGCTAATTCTTTTCATTGCCGCGATTTGGTTGGGTTTGGAAGCGGGCCAAAAGATTATCGCGGGAGATTTGAGGACCCTGGAGTTGGCTGCTTTGGGAGTCGCCGCGTGCGGCGCCGCAGTCACGATTCTGCGCAACTGGCGTTTGGGTTTTTATGTGTTTTTCACGTGGATGTTCGTCGAGGATCTCGTCAGAAAATATTTGGGTAATGGAACCATACTTTTCTTTGGCAAAGACATCCTGCTCGCGCTCGTTTACATCGCGCTTTATGCCCAGATTAGGCGGGGCAAAGAGAAGTGGTTCCGGGCGCCGTTTCTGCTGTTCCTGAGTCTGTTTTTTTGGCTTGCCCTCATCGAAGTGTTCAACCAATACTCGCCGAGCATTCTGTATGGGCTGCTGGGGCTAAAGCTATATTTCTATTATGTTCCGCTGATCTACGTTGGCTACGCGTTGATCCGTACCGATGAGGACCTCAGGAAATTTCTCCGCCTCAATGTGATCGCCGCCATCGTCATTTCAGGGTTGGGAATCACCCAGGCGATCCGCGGTAATAGCTTCTTGAATCCCGCGCATCTTGCTCCCGCACTTGAGGATCTGGGCAATCTGCAAAAGGTTTCCCCAATTTCTGGGGAGGTGTTTTCTCTGCCCGATTCCGTCTTTGTGAGCTCGGGGCGCTTCGATGTGTACTTGATTGTGGCCTTCATCGTCGCCGTCGGATGGGTCGGCTACGCGCTGCTGTATACCAGGAGGCGGCCGATTTTCGGCTTTATCGCGATTGGAACGATTGGAGCAGCAACGCTACTTTGCGGCAATCGCGGCGCGGTGATCTTTGTTTCGGCCTCGGCTTTGGCACTCAGTGCCGGTTTTTTGTGGGGTGCACCGTGGCGTTGGGGGCACGGACGTCGATTGTTCAAGGCAATCCGCACGTCTGTCGTCGTCTGTGCCTTGGGACTTGCCGCCGTCATGCTGTTCTTCCCGGAGAAGGCGGGTTCGCGAATAGCTTTTTACACTGAGACGCTTACGCCCAGTAGCTCCGCCTACGCGCTTTCGACCCGAACTTGGGATTATCCGGTCCGACAGTTTCTCGACGCTTTCCAGGGGCACTGGATAGTTGGCAGCGGCACGGGAACGGCGTCGTTGGGCACGCAATACGTGTCCAGACTACTTGGCCAGGCGCCGCCAGGCGTTTGGGTGGAGGAAGGGTTTGGAGCGCTGATCGCCGAAATGGGGATTCTGGCGCCTTTACTTTGGCTACTCTGGGGCGGCGCGCTCTTGTATTTTTCCTGGAGGGGCGTGCGGCGCCTCCGCGGCACCCGCTTTTTCCCGCTCGCCCTGGCGGTCGTTTGGTACGCTTTTCTGGTCATTTTCCCCATGACCTACGGAGCTCTTTCGGCGTATCAAGACTTCATCTGTAACATCTACTTGTGGCTTATGATTGGGGTTCTCTTCCGCTTGCCGGAAATTATTTCCAATCCGCTGGCAGCCGCTCCCGTTCTGGCCAGGCGAGTCGGTGCGTTTGCTCACTTCCGCAGGGCCATCCATGTCCCATAAAACGCCAGATCCAGTTTCCCATCGAGGCCGCTATTACACGGACCCTTCTTCATGGGGCGTTCTGGTCAGCGCGATTAAGGAAACCGGTCCATGAACGCTGCCAAACACAAGCCTCGCGTTGCAATTGTCTCGCCATTTCTCGATAAGTGGCACGGCACGGAGCGGCCGGTCGTCGAGTGGACCTCCCGTCTGTGCGACCAATTTGAAATCCACATCTACACCCAAGCGATCGAGGATGTCGATCTGGCGAAAGCCACCTTGCATCGAATTCCGATGTTGCGCGGGCCGCATATTTTAAACTTTTTGTGGTGGTTTGCGGCCAACCATCTCTGGCGTTCATGGGATCACTACGGCCGAGGGTTGCGCCACGATATTGTGCTCACTCCCGGCACAAACTGTTTGGATGCCGACGTGGTGTCGGTACACATCGTCTTTGCTGAATTCGTTCACCGCGTCAAGTCCCAGCTGGAGTTCACCGCAAATCCGCTACGATTTTGGCCGCGCTTGCTTCACCGCAGGCTTTATTACCGGCTCATCATCGCACTCGAACGCCGCATCTACACAAATCCCCGAACCACACTGGTTTACATCGCCCGGAAGGTGGTAGCCGATGTGGAACGGTTTTATGGCTGCCGCGACAGCGATACCTTGCCCATTCTCTATGCCGGCATCGATCAGAATATTTTCAATCCGGACCGGCGGCGTTCGAGCCGTGTTTCAAGCCGCAGGCGGCTCCAGCTTGCCGATTCTCGTTTTTTTCTTCTTTTGGTTGGGAATGATTGGCACAAGAAGGGAATTCGAGTCTTGCTCGATTCCCTGCTTCTGCTCCGCGATCTTCCTGTGGACTTGCTCCTGGTGGGCAGCGACGACCCTTCCGCATTCAGCGTGTTAGTCGCGGAAAAGGGTCTCAGCCAGCGAGTGCACTTTCTGCCGCCACGGAAAGACGTCGAGTTCTACTACGCCGCTGCAGATATTTATATCGGCGCTTCACTTGAGGACGCGTACGCACTGCCGCCAGCCGAGGCAATGGCATGCGCCCTTCCGGTAATCGTCTCCTCGAAAGCCGGCGTGTCAGAAATCATTACACACGGAGTCGACGGCTTGATTCTCAATGACCCCACTGATGCCGAATCGCTCGCATCGATGATCCGCAAGCTCTATGTCGATCCTGCGCTGCGCGGCCGGATTGGCGAGAACGCTGCGCAGACCGCGCGGCAGTTCACCTGGGAACAGAATGCGCACGACTTGGCGGCGATTTTTCAGCAAATAATCCGTCGCAAGTCGCAGGCGAACGGGCAAACCCTACCGCAGGAATCATGAATTCCCGCGCTACGGCGAGTTCCGACGCGCACTCCACAGTCGGCTTGCAGCCAATCCATATCATTGGGCTCTTTCCCGAACTCCTCGGCGTCGGAGGCGTCCAGGAGGCCGGGCGCGTGACCGCCGCTGCGATCTCCCAAATCGTCCGCGAGCGAGGCGGCGAAGTTGAGTTCTTGAGCCTAAACGATTCCGCAGGGCGGACGTCGTTCGAGTTCGATGGCCGCCGCATTTCTATCCGCGGTTTCGGACGCGCCAAGGTGCACTTCGCGTCTTCGGCGATGCGCCTCGCGCGTCGCGCGAGAAAAGATATGTCAGTCGTAGTCGTCGCGGCGCACCCGCATCTCGCTATTCCGGCCGATTTGATGCGGCGAGTATCTCCGCGTCTCAGGGTGCTCGTGATGACCCACGGCATCGACGTGTGGACCGCTCTTTCGCCCGTGCGAATGCGAGCGCTCCGGCGCGCATGGCTCGTGCTCGCGCCCAGCCACTTCACAGAGGCGAAAGTCACGACGGTTCAAGGCGTGGCACCGGAGAGCGTCCGTGTTCTGCCGTGGCCGCTCAATCCCGAATTCGCACGGTTTGCTTCCGAATCTTCCACGCTGCTGGTGCCGCGAGACTTCCCGATTGGCCGCATTCTCTTGACGGTTGGTCGATGGGCAGCCTCCGAACGCTACAAAGGCGCGGACGATCTGATTCGCGCCGTGGCCCAGCTCGTACCGAGCTGCTCGGATTTACAGTTGGTCGCGGTCGGCAGCGGTGACGACGTGCCCCGGCTCTTGCGCTTGGCCAAGTCACTCGAAGTTGCTGGCCGCGTGCACTTCTTCTCCGGGCTATCTCGCGCTGAGATTGCAGCATGCTATTCGCGCGCGGACGCTTTCGCGCTGCCCAGCACCGGTGAAGGCTTCGGGCTGGTGTTTCTGGAAGCGATGGCATTCGCGAAACCAGTAGTAGGAGTGGCCGCCGGAGGCGCAGTCGACTTAATCCAGGACGGAGTCAACGGCGTTCTCATCCCGCCGCATAACTTGCAAAAGCTGGCGGAAGCGATCGCGGCGCTGCTCCGCGACGATTCTCTCCGCGCGCGCATGGGACAGGCCGGCGTGGACCTGGTGCGGAGGAAATACTGCTTTGGCGCATTCACGAAGCAATTGGAACGGATTTTTCAGGAATGTTGTTAGCCGCGCAGCTAACATAGGGATTCACACTATTCAGTGGCTCCGAAAGGTGAACGAGCCGTGCGCATCCTTAAGGTCGTCCAATCCTATTATCCGTTCCTGGAGATGGGCGGTCCTGTCGTAAAGGTCCGCGCCCTGGCGCATGCGCTTGCGAAGCGCGGCCACCAAATCACCGTTCTAACCGCTGATTGGGGACTGGACTCTCGAAATGGAGACGGCCTGGATGTTGAGGCGTGCGAGTGGGGATGGCGCGCCGCGGAGCGTGGTGTTGAAGCGGTGTACCTCTCCTCCCCAGCCCATTACCGCGCCCTCACGCTGAATCCGCGCGTGATACGATTCTGTGGGGCTTCTCTTAAGGGGTTTGACGTCGTGCACTTTTACGGCTTATACGACCTGTTGGGGCCGGCGGTTGCTTTTTATTGTCGGCGCGAACCGCTCCCTTACGTAATCGAGCCCATGGGTATGTATCGTCCGATCGATCGCGGCCTGCTTCGCAAATCGCTCTGGCACCGGACTCTCGGAAAAGCGTTCTGCCGTGATGCCCGGCGGTTTGTCGCCACAGCCGATCTTGAGCGCCAAACGCTGCTTGAAGATGGAATTTTGCCCGAGAGAATCGTCGTTCGTTACAACGGCGTCGACTCGGATATTGCCGCGTTTGCGAACCCAGCGCCGGGCCAATTTCGCCGCAAGTGGGCCATTCCGGCCGGCGAACCACTTATCTTGTTCCTTAGCCGCCTGATTCCTCGCAAAGGCGCAGATATCCTAATCGACGCGTTCGCCCAATCCTGTCCGGTTGGCCGGTTGGTCATTGCCGGCCCGGAGGGGGAGCCGGGGCATCTCGCCTACCTTAAAGCGCACGCAAAAAATTCTGGAGCGGCGGATCGCATAGTTTTCACGGGGCCGCTCTACGATGAAGACAGGACGGCCGCATTCGCGGACGCCGATTTGTTCGTTCTTCCATCCCGCTACGAGAATTTCGCCAATGTGGTCGCCGAAGCCATGGCGTGCCGTATTCCCGTGATCGTCAGCAATGCCTGCGGTATCTCGTCACTGGTAGAGGGGAAAACGGGGCTGGTGATTCCGCCGCGAACGGACGCGATTGCGGAAGCTCTCCGCCGCATGCTTGAAGACAAGGATCTTTACGGGCGCTTTAAGGCGGCTTGCCGCGGAGTGGCGGATCAGCTGAGTTGGGACGCTCTCGCCGCACAGATGGAACTGCATTACGTGCGGGTCCTGGAAAATAGTTAGCCGCTTTGGCCAACGGCCGTGCTCTGATCGAGCCGGTCGCTCTTGGGAGATTAGCATGAGCCACGATCAAGGACTCAAAGATGGCGCCATCGATCCGGACTTAGCGACCGGTCCCGGTGCGGATTGGAAGTCACGGAAGCATGATGCGCAATCACTCCCGGCGGATTCCGCGCCGGTTGAGAAAATTCAGGCGATTATGCATTGGATGTCCAGCCCGGCCGCCCAGGATACGAGTGTTTCTGTTACCCATCAGGATCGCGATCCCGAAGATACGCTTAACAACACGTCGCTGCTGAACGTTTGCGGCGCAGCCCGGTATGCCGCGGTTCGACTCGGCATCCGGCCGCTTCACGCTATCACCCGGCTGTCTCGCGCTTTCCAAGCGTTCTTCGTGGCGACGAGCTAAATATGTGCGGTATCTGCGGTGTTATCGGTATCGAATCGAGAGAGGCAAACGAAGCATCAGTACGCCGGATGATGGCGGCCATGGTGCATCGCGGGCCTGATGACGAGGGCCTGTTTGCCGCCTCGCGCGCTGCTGTGGGCATGCGCCGCCTGAGCATTGTCGATCTTCCAGGTGGTGGGCAGCCTGTCTGGAATGAAACCGGCACCTTGGCAGTCGTCTTCAATGGGGAAATTTACAATTTTCGCGAACTCCGCTCTGACCTCGAATCCGCCGGCCATCGTTTCCGCACCCGCTCGGACACGGAAGTGATCGTTCACGGCTACGAAGAGTGGGGCCCCGCCTGCGCCGAAAAACTGCGCGGAATGTTTGCCTTGGCGGTGGTCGAAATGCCATGTGGCCGAGGCGGTGTGCCCGAACGAGTTTTTTTGGCGCGCGACCCACTGGGCATCAAGCCTCTCTATTACGCTGCAACCGATGGCGAACTCCTCTTCGCCTCCGAACTGAGGGCGTTGCTCGCGAGCGGTCGAATTCAGGAGCGTATCTCCGCTTCCGAAGTGCAAAGTTATCTGCTGTTCGGTTCCGTCTGCGAGCCAGCCACATTGATTGACGGCGTGCTCTCCCTGCCCCCCGGCTATTCGCTTACGATCTCGACGCACGCGCCACTGGAGGTCTCCTCTCCGGCGCCTTATTGGAATTTCGCCCGGCATGTCGGCGAGGGAATTGCGTGCCGTAAGCCGGCCGAAGATCTCGCGCCAGTCTCCGAACGCGTTCGCGCGCTTCTCCAAGATGCTGTCGCATCGCATCTCGTCGCGGACGTTCCCGTCGGCGTTTTTTTGAGCAGCGGAATAGACTCCACAGTTCTCGCCGCGCTCGCAAGTCGCGCCCGCCCCGGCATTTCTACTTTCACTGTCGCTTTCCCGGATTCGCGATTTAGCGAAGCGAAAATCTCGCGCCGCACTTCCCAGCGCCTTCGCACCGAGCATAGCGAACTGACGCTTTCCGCGCACGAGATGGTAGCGCGCCTCGACGAAGCGATCGCCGCGTTCGATCAACCCAGCATGGACGGCATCAATACCTATTTCGTTTCCTGGGCGGCGCGCCAGGCAGGGTTGAAAGTCGCCCTTTCAGGCCTCGGCAGCGACGAGCTTTTCGGCGGCTACACCTCGTTCCGCAATACCGCCAAAATCCAGGGCATTGCGGCGCTCGCGCGAATGCTGCCGCCCACACTTCGCAAGGGCGTCGCCGGCGAATTTCGAGCTTCTGTCCGTACCGGGAAGTCGGTTGGAAAATTTGCCAAGGCCGCTGCGGCGTGGCTCGATCCGAACTCCCTGCCGCATCCATACTTCTTCACCCGATTGCTTTTTCCACCGCAGACCGTGTTTGCGTCCGGCGACGCGGGAAACTGGCGATCGCAGCAATCCGGGCGCTGGTTATCCGATTCTGCGCAACAGGCTGCATCACTTGACCATTTCACCTCCGTCTCGTGGCTTGAGCTCCGGTCTTATCTCTTGAACACCCTGCTGCGCGATACGGATGCCATGAGCATGCGCCATTCGCTTGAAGTTCGCGTCCCGTTTTTGGACACGCCCTTGGTCGAATACGTTTTGTCTCTTCCTGGGTCTGCTAAAATCGACTCCTCCCGCCCAAAGGCCCTGCTCGTTCGAGCCATGGCCGATCTGCTGCCGGAGGAAATCATCGAACAGCCGAAACGCACCTTCACGTTTCCGTGGGAGCGTTGGCTTCGCGGGGAGCTCGGTCAGCGGGTAGCCGCGGGATTTCAGGAATGGTCGCCCGCGCTTGAGCCGCACGTCAGCCGGGATTTCGCCGCGTCTGTCTGGAACGGCTTTTTGCGGGGCCGCACCACTTGGTCGCGGCCTTGGAGCCTGTACGTTCTGAACGAATGGGCCAAACGCAATCTAAGCGTTGTCGATGCTGGCAGACGCGAGAGCGACAATCCGGTCGCCGCTCCAGCCGCCTAAAATGCGACAAAACATCGGAGCTAGCGTCTTAGTATCATGATCATTCTGGGGATCAACGCCTATCACGCCAATTCCTCGGCCGCCGTGGTTGTTGACGGACGCCTGGTCGCCGCCGTCGAAGAAGAGCGCCTAAATCGAGTAAAGTACGCCGCTGGATTTCCCGTTCGGGCCATCCAGTTCTGCCTCGATGCTGTCGGCGCCACGCTCCCCGACATCGATCACGTCGCCATTCCGCGAGACCCCTGGGCGCGCTTGGGCACGAAACTTCGTTTTGCCATCCGCATGCCGAGATTCGCTTTGGAACGTGCTCGCGTCCTGAAGAAGTTCGCCGGGATTCGGGAAGAATTGGTCAATGCATTCGAGATTGCGCCCGAATCCATGCGCGCGCAGTTTCATCGCATCGAGCATCACACCGCGCACTTGGCCAGCGCCTTCTACGTTTCGCCGTTCGATGCCGCCGCCGTGCTTTCCGCGGACGGACTCGGCGATTTTGCCAGCTCTATGTCCGCGCTGGGACAAGGGCCGAAGATGCAAATCCTCGGCGAAGTCGCCTTCCCCCACTCGCTGGGGATGTACTACACCGCACTAACCCAATATCTCGGCTTTTGGAAATTTGGCGACGAGTACAAAGTGATGGGTCTCGCCGCCCACGGTCGGCCCGAATTTATGGAAGAATTCCGGCGCATCGTGCACGCGGATGGTCCGCTGTCGTTCAAGTTGGGACTCGAATACTTCATCCATCAAAGCCGGGGCGCCGAAATGACCTGGCGCGACGCCGCTCGGCCTCCGGAGCTGGGTCGCCTCTTTTCTCCGTATCTTGAAAAGCGGCTTGGTCCCGCGCGCAAAGCCGACGAGCCGCTCACGCAGCGTCACTACAACGTCGCCGCAACCATGCAGGCCGCTCTTGAAGAGGTCTTGGTGCAGCACTGGAACGCGCTGGCGAAAAAAACGGGTCAGAAATCTCTCTGTCTGGCTGGCGGAGTGGCCTTCAACTGCTTGGCCAACGGAAAGATTTTCGATACCACGCCCTTCGAGAATGTCTACGTGCAGCCCGCCGCGGGTGATGCCGGGCTTTCCGTGGGAGCGGCCTTCGCTGTCGAGCATCAGATCCTCGGCAAGCCGCGCCGGTTCATCATGCAACACGCTTACTGGGGCCCGCGTTTTTCCCAAGCCGAAATTCGGATCGCGATTGACGGCGCGTCGGTGCAAGACGTAGACATCAGCGAACTCGCCGAGGACCAGCTTGTGCGATCCGCTGCGCGGCAAATTGCTGACGGGAAAATCGTCGGCTGGTTTCAAGGCGCTGCCGAATGGGGACCGCGCGCCCTCGGCAATCGCAGCATCCTGGCCGATCCGCGCCGCCCCGAAATGAAAGATATTCTCAACCGACGCATCAAGCACCGCGAAGCGTTCCGTCCGTTCGCTCCATCGATAACCGAGGAAGCCGCCGGCGAGTTTTTCGAGCGCACCGATCCATCCCCATTTATGACCTTCGCGTATCCCGTGCGTCCGGAAAAGCGCGCCTTAATTCCAGCGCCCACCCACCTCGACGGCACGGCGCGCCTCCAAACCGTGAGCCGCTCCGCGAATCCACTTTATTGGAAACTTTTGCGCGCGCTCGGCGATTTGACCGGCGTGCCCGTTGCGCTCAACACATCCTTCAACGACAACGAGCCGATCGTCTGTCGCCCCCAGGAAGCTCTTGAATGCTTCCGCCGCACGCGCATGGACGTGCTGGTGCTCGGGAATTTCGTTCTAGAGCGCAAGGCGAAGCCCGGGGAGCGCGAGCTTTCGACCACGAACTTGGCCAGTGCCGGCGCCTAATCGCTAATGCACATACTGCTTTTCAACGAATACTATCCGCCGGATACGTCGGCCACCGCCAAGATGGCCGAGCAAGTTGCCGAAGCTCTGGCGCAGAAACACAAAGTCACCGTTCTGGCCGGCCGGCCCTCCTACGATCCTTCCGAGTATTATCCGTGGCGGCTGCTGCGCCGCGAGATTCGCAACGGCATCACTGTCGAGCGCGTCGGATCAACGGCTTACCTACGGCACCGCATGCGCCGCCGAGTTGCAAATTATTTGTCCTATCTCGCGCTGGCAGTTCCTCGTGCGTTCGCGATTCGCGCAGACGTGATTCTCGCGATGACCGATCCTCCCGTCGCGGGAATCGCGGGAGCGGCCGTCGCCCGCATCGCTGGCGTCCCCTTCGTTTACAACATTCGCGACTTGTATCCGGACATGGCCGTTGGGGGCGCGATCATCCAGCCAAATAAGTGGGTCGCGCGATGGGAATCGCTGCATCGGCGGGCGCTGAAAAGCGCCGCCTGCGTAATCGTGCTCGGAGACGACATGCGCGATCGAATCTTGGCCAAGGGAGTGCCGCCAGAGCGCGTCGTAGTCGTCCGCGATGGAACGCTTTCTCCGTCGTCCGTGCACAGTGCGCCCGATCCGCCTGGCGGAACCGATCCGGACGATTTTGAATCCCAGCGGATCATTTCCGAAATCCGCGGTGGATTTCCTTTTGTCGCGTTGCACGCCGGCAATCTTGGCTTCTACGGCGCGTGGAATACGTTAATCGAAGCGGCAAGAATTCTGCGCAACGAAAACATCGGCCTTGTGTTTGTAGGAGACGGAGCCCAGAAGCGAAAGATCGAGGAAGCCGCCTCGGGCTTGCCCAACGTGCGATTCGTTCCGTTCCGGCCGGCCTTGCAGATTCCGCTGGTGATGACGGCAGGAGATGTCCACGTGATCACCATCCGTCGCGGCCTGGAAGGCGTGGTCGTGCCAAGTAAACTCTATTCCACGCTGGCTGCGGGTCGCCCGGTTCTGGCAGTCGCGGCGCCCAATAGCGACGCGGCGCGGATCACCACCCAGTCTCACTGCGGGCTCGCCGCCGATCCGGACGATTCGGCAGCAGTTGCCGATGCGCTGCGCCACATGCGCGATAACCGCGCCGCGCTCGCGGAAATGGGCGCTCGCGCCCGGGCTGTGGCGGTCAAATATGCTAGAGTGAATGAGCTTGGGCGATTCGCCGGCATCATCGAACAGGCTGTGC
>JBOGMW010000229.1:0-11892 GCA_050746805.1 Candidatus Acidiferrales bacterium
GGCCGATCTCGATGCCGCTAACGCCGTGCTGCGAACGTTCGTTGCCGATTACAATCGCCGTTTCGCCCGCGCTCCCCGCGAGCCCGCGAAGGCCTGGCGCCCGGCTCCGCCCAATCTCGAACGCATCGAGTATCGCGATAGTAGATCGAGACGCGGCCGTTGAGAGCGTGATGGATCGGAACGGCTTCAGCATTCCAAGCTCGTCGGAGGGTGACATTTTTACGTTGCTACAACAATTAATTTTGTTAATGTTTTTCCTGTTGACAGGTCTTTTCGAAGAGAGTAGATGGAGCAGGGATAATGTTACGGCCTAATTCTGGTTTTCAGGGTGGCTCGCGGACCGCAAATACTCCAGTCTCCGCTAGGTATCGACAAACGCCAGACTATCCCGCGCGATGTGAGTTGACAGCACACTTTTTGGGGAGCGATTCGAAAATGAGCATCAGAATGTCTGGAATGTTCATTGCGTTGGTGGTCCTAATCGGACTCGCTGTTACGTGTCCGAACACGGCCGCACAGGTGGCTCAGTACGCACCGAACGGCCGACCGCCGTCGGGCGTGCAAGTCGTGCAGAATCCTGCGGTCTACAAGGGCACTCCGGCTCAGCGATGCGCGGCTCTCCAGCGTGGACGTGGACGTTTCGCCGGAGGTAATTTCTTCCAGGGTCCGCACGGCCCGTATACCAATGTGATCGGGCCCATGAGCATATGCACGCCGAGTTACGAGAATCCTCAGGGCGGAATGAAGCCGCTGCCCATCGATCTGTTCACCTCCAAAGATTTCTATCTCGACAAAAAGTACTGGATGGATCCGCGCTACTACCGCTGCAACACGCCTCGTCAGCTCACCGATATCTGGACTTCCCGCCGGTTTTTCACCAATTCCGGAAAACCGCCGGAGTCCGCCGCCTGGGGCGATTGCAAGTGGGACGAGTCGCGTGATTCCCTTGTGAGCCATTTGCCGTACAAGACGGCGAAGGAGCAATACGACGCGTTGCTGGCAGTGGCGCGGTCAAAGGGCGGGCCGACCACGTACACCAAGGCAAACATCCCCGACTGGGATGGCTGGTATACGCGCGACATGAAGACCGATACCCAGGCTGAATGGACTTGGGGGACGGTCACCCAAGTTCCTACGATCCTCTCCTTGCTCACTCCGGAGTATCGAGAACGCATGATTCAGGGCATCTATCACGATGCTGTCAGCAACGCGCCGCAATGGGAAGCATCCTTCTGCTGTCCAGAAGGCTTCATGCGCTGGTGGGCTCAGGCCTCGCGAGGTGGAGATTTTGAACTCACCATGACTCCTTGGAACGTCCAGTTTTTGTCTGGCATCGCCGATAATTTCCTTCGCCAAGTTTGGATTGGAAGGCAACCTGTCCAAAAAGTCCCGCAATGGTACGGAGAAACTGTTGGTTTCTGGGATGGAACCACGCTCATTACCTGGACGTCAAACATTCAGGCTTGGAATTTGTCGCACTGCATGTTTGAAAATAGCGGCAAGTTGGAGACCGTCGAAGTTTGGAAACCCGTATATGACGCCGGCGGAAAATTCGTGGAACTGGACCAGGACACCACTTTCTACGATCCCGACGCGTTCATCCAGCCGCTCCGTGCCACCTATAGGTATCGTCGCACGGCTGGTCTGAACTCTGCGACCATGCGATTCACGTACATCGAGTGCCTCAGCAACATCCGGGATATAAATGGCAGGGCCACCCAGCTTACGGCGGCCGATCCCGGTTACGTGGACTACTACGGCCGTCCGTGGGCCGAGGACTGGGAGAAGTGGTTTGAAAAGGGCTGGAAAGGTACGCCGTACGAAAATACCGTGCCGGCGAACGTCTTGGATATTTTTAACGGCAGTAATGGCGGTAATATCAAGACCCAGACGAACGATACGGGTGCCAATCGGAGCAAGTAGCGCGGCGCCTTGAGCCGCCGGGCAACGTTTCGGCCGCTCATCGCCATCAATTGAACGGAGAGCACTGAAGATGAAAAAGCCATTCAGCGGAGGCTTGGTTATCGCGGTTTGCGTTATATTGATTTCCGTGGGTATTTGCGTGCAACGAGCCTCCGCCCACCACTCCTTCGCGATGTACGATCAGACGAAGGTTCTTGTCTTGACCGGTGTGGCTCACCAGTTTATTGCTCAAGCCAACCACGCGGAGCTGCACTTTTACCTGATCGGGCCCGACGACAAACTGGAGCGGGACAAGAACGGAAACTTGGTCGACTGGGGCGTCGAGATGGCGGGTGCCGCAGCTGTGGCTCGCGAAGGCATCACCGCTCAGACGTTCAAGGCCGGCACGATCTTTACCGTTCGCATGAATCCTCTCCGAAGCGGCGGTAATTTTGGATCCCGGGTAGGCCCCATCTACAAGTGCCCGTGGAGAACGCCTCCCACTCCAGGAAAAACCTGCAAAGAAGTAGCGGGCATGACCGTTCTCGGCGGAAGCTACTAATCGCCCTAGGAGCTCAAACAACGGCGGCGCAGCGCAATGAGCCGCCCGAGAGTGCCCCGCAAGTGCCTTTAGCTTTGTAAGTACGGTCCGAGGAAGGTTAACGCATGATGGTTCTTCCAAACGTTACAAGATTCGCCGTCATGAATAAGTTTGCCAGCTCGCTGGCAAAGACGGCACCGAGCCACTTTCTTCGGATCCATGAGAGCTGGCTTACTCCGGGCACTCAGTCGATCCACATGATTGGCATCGCCATCATAATGGGATCCTTGCTGATGATCGTTTTCCGTATATTCGGATGGGCCTTTACCGATCAAAGCATGCTCCAGACGGTCGATCGGTTTGGTCCGTGGGTGATCGGCGGGCTGTGCCTGAATCTGGTGACCGGACTCGAAATGATCCTTGCGGAGCCTGTTCGCGAACTGGTGAACCTGTCGTTCTGGACAAAAATGATCTGCGTGGCCATCGCCACAATCGTGATCGTTGCGTCTTTTCTCGGCCTTCGCAGGCACGAGGAGCAGTGGGACATGCTGGTCCGTCGCAAATCTATAAAGGCGGCTGCCGTCGGCACGGTCGTGCTTTTTTTGTGCATCATCGTGCTGGGGCGCCTGATCGCTTACGACCACATCTGGGGCACTTGGTCGCCGGCATCAAGAGGCTACTAGCCACATTTCAAGTAGAATCGAATGCCAATTGACGCGTTTCTGAAATCAATCGAGGCGACGAGTTTCGCCACCACCATTCGCGATTCGATCTGGATGTTTCCCATCATCGAATCGATTCACGTCATCAGCTTCACCATCGTTGTTGGCACGATTGCCATCATCGATCTTCGCCTGCTTGGACTTGCTTCGACCGGCCGGTCGATTCGGAAGATGGAGTCCGAAATCCTGAAGTGGACTTGGGCGGCGTTTGTGGTCGCCGTGGCGACCGGGCTTACTATGTTCAGCACCAACGCCCGGATTTACTTCCACAATCCCTTTTTCAGAGCGAAGATGATCTTGCTGCTACTCGCCGGCATCAACGTCTTCGTTTTCGAGCTGACCGCTGGCCGCACAAGGGCCCAGTGGGATATGGCCAAATCAGCGCCGCGCGTGGGTAAGGTCGTGGCCGTCCTGTCGCTCACCATGTGGATCAGCATCATATTCATGGGCCGCATCATCGGGTTCACCACGCACCCAGGCAAGGTAGCTCCGCCGACTCCTGGCGTGAATTACGACAATTTCCTTGGACCTCCGTCCCCCAGCACCGGCAACTCAACCACGCCAGCGCCAGCGCCTCCTGCCACGCCGGCTAAGTAGTGAATCTCGCGGCTAGGACGCGGACGCAGGCCTGGGCGCATATGAGACGCTTGGCCTGCGTCCGCCATCACTTTAGTGATCCTCCGCCGGAGCCGGATTTTTCCGCTGGTCCGAAACGATCACGCCGCCCTTGATCACTACGCGCGTGTTGAGCAAGTTCCAATAGCCGTTTCGAGGATTTCCCGCCACAAGAACGATATCGGCCAGTTTCCCAGGCTCAAGCGTCCCGATCTGATTGCTCATGTGGACGAATGCCGCCGTATTCGGGCCCATCAGCTTCATGATGTCCTGCGACGAAAACATCAGGTTCAGGGATCGCAGTTCGTGCGACAAGCCGGCTTTGGGCTCATAGTTCGTGTCCGTCCCGTAGCCGTAAACCACTCCTGCATCCCAAATTGTGCGCGCATTCACAGCTTTATAACCGGCCGAGCGTCCATCGCCTTCGTCATTGATGACTCCCGATGGCCAAGGCGCGCCGTTGCGGAACCGCGGCTTGTTGTCGTTGGCAAACACACCCCACACGGGCGAGCCAAAGCCGATCGTGGACAACTCCAGCACTCCAGCGGTAGCCACCTTATGCGCTTGCTCATCGGTTACCCAGCCAAAATGAGGTGTGTGGACGAGCAATGGAGCACCGGCGTCTACGGCATCCATCATTGCCTCGGGGGTCACGGCGTGCACCATCACGTACTCGTCAGGAATCTTTTTCGATTCATCCACCATGGCTCGCAATAGTTCAAGTTCACTCGGCGAGGGTTTGTCGCTCAGCCCTTCCTCGCCGATGAAATGGATGTGCATGCTCGCGTATTTGCGCACTTCTGCCCGCGCCTGATCGGGAGTGATATTCTTCAGCGGGATCGCTCCGGACGCGATGATGCGCGGCCCCTTGATTTTGCCGGAGTCAACCATCTGCTTGAGTTCGAGTATTCCAGGCACGGGACCGGCGCCGGAGAGCAACGTGGTATAGCCGGCGTCAAGAAACTCCTGCATGCTTGCGGGAGCCTTTGTCTTAAGCCATTGCTCGACATCGCCCCGCGGGATGATGTGCCGGTGCGCGTCTATAAACCCCGGGACCGCAGTCAGGCCATTCGCGTCGATCATCTCCACTCCGCGCGCGTTCGCGCCTCCTTTCGCAACAGAGGCGAGCTTTCCATCGCGAATCACGATGGAACCGTCGTCGATCACATTTCCGTTGCCAACGATAATCCGTACATGCTGGATTACAAGGTTCTGAGCCGCTGTGTTGCGCGCACTGCCGACGCTCCAAATTAAGAGCAGCAAAGCAAAGCCGACTAACTTTTTCATGAATTTGTCACCCGATATTTGGATCAAAATTGCGTGGATCAGAAATGAAGCGCTGAAGAAAGCAATACGGCTAGGCTCGGGTCAGATTTGGCCCTCGCCTAGCCGTATCGCGCCTTATTCCTCTAGGTTGTCGAGCGCATCCTTTAAATTTCTCAGAATGACGCTTTCAAGCCCAACAGCACCTCGCGAGCCCCGCCGGTGCCGTTGAGCAGGTTGCTATCGTTCGGTTGCCCGTGAGACTGGCCGAAAAAGAACGGGACATTGACGATCCCACCGAGAAAACCTCCGGAGTACATGTGGTTGTTGAGGACGTTGAACGCCGCAATGCTGAACTCCAAGCCGACCCGCTCGCTAACCTTGAAGTTCTTCCGCACGGACAAGTCCCATTCATGAAACCCTGCTCCAATAAGTGACCCCGGCCTCATGTTGCCGAATGTTCCCTGCGCCGGCGGAATAATCACTGACTTGCCGTTGGGAGACATGTAGCAAAAACCGGCCGTGTTCAATGCATCCAGCCCGGTCGCGTTCGGGTCGGTGGCGGGCACATTGGGATTCGTCGGCTCCGCATTGGCCGCATTGACGCACGCGGCCGGGAGAGCCGACCCGCATCCGGGCCCGTAGCAATCGATAAAAGGCGGACCGTTGGGATTGGGGAGTTTTCCAAAGTTATTGAAATTGCGCCCGCTTCCGTAGAGCGACCACGGCTCGGAGGTACCTCCGAAGAGGCCCCTATTGTCGTTGACTCCGGCCAAGTCATTGCTAGCCGTGCCGACAAAGGGTTGCCCGCTTTGAATGTTGATCAAACTGGAAATCTGCCAGCCTTTCAAAAGCTGCGCTGGCGCCTTAATCTCCGGAACGTGGTACACGAGCGTAATACCTAGGTCCTGCGTCGGTGTGTGAAGACCGTAGTCGCAAGATATGCAGTTGCTGTTCGTGATGTATGGGTTGTTGCCGCTCGGGGGCGTGCCCAAATCCCTTGAGAACGTGTACGCCGCATTCATGGTCAGCCCGTGAAAATTCCGCTGGACGAGGGTCACTTGCAGTGCGTTGTAGTTAGAGTATCCGCCGGGACCATATACGAAAATACCCTGGAACCAAGGGAATTGGCTGAAATACGGCTGCCGCAGCTGCATGGCTGCGGGATCGGACGTACCCGGCGCCGGCTGGTTAATGTCGATCTCCGTCGGCAGATCGGAGGCGTGCGTGCCCACGTAGTTTACTGTCAGCGATGTCCTGGGCCCAAACTGGTGCTCAATGCCCAACGTCCACGTGTACATCGGCGAACGAGCATTGGACGTATTCATCGAGAGCTGGCCGTTTGGAAGCCTGACGACGGTGCCTCTTGCTTTCAGAGTGCAGGGCGAGGGTATGATTCCGTTTGATAGAGTGAGGTTGCCGGTGCCGCACGCTAGATCGGTGCTGAGAGTGGAGGGAAAGACTGGGGTATTGACGGCCCAGTTTAACCCAGCGCCGGGCACGACAACTTGCCCGTTCCGGACGGCTTGAGGGTTCGTGGAGCCTGGGAAAACCAATCCGCTATCGTTATAGAGCGAAAAGCCCGTAGGGATCGAGTTGAGGCCCGCCCCAAAACCAAAGGCGACCAAGTCGTCGATTTGCGGCGTGTCATAACTGATGCCCATGCCGGCACGCAACACCGTGGTGCTCTTGCCGGTTACATCCCAGGCGATGCCAGCCCGCGGTGCAAAATCATGATGATCTGCCTGGTAAAGAGGGATACCTGCCTGCTGCACCATGCCTGTAGGCGCATACGGATCGAAGTTGCCCGCATTGTTATTATCCACCAACATGGCCGGTTCCAGTTCGTAGCGCAGGCCCAAGTCCATGGTCAATCGGGAGTTGATCCGGAAATTGTCTTCAAAGTAGAGCGCTTCGCGGTTGAACCCCACCGAAGTGTCCTCTTGCTGCGGGTTGACCAAGAGTTGGCCGTTAGTGATGTTCCCAGCGAAGAAGTTCTGGAGGTCAGTGCAGGGATTGGGAGTACATGGCCCTCCCGCAAAGTAAGTGAGGGTGCCAGCAATGTTGCCCGGTGCACCTAGCCCGTGGAAACGGGTGCGATGGAACTCGAAACCGAACTTCATGTTGTGGCTGCCATGCGTCCACGCGACGTCGTCGTATGCTGTGTAGGTGTACTGAAACACCTTCTGGTCGGCGAGAAACGCCGATGCGCCCAGGCTCGGAAAGCTCGAGGTGCTAAAGTTCACGATCGGAAATCCGCAGAGCGGCGCTGGAGGATTCGCCCCCGAGACAAATCCGAAGAGGGAGGGGTAGTCCTTGCCGCAATCCGCGTTGCCATCTCCGAGGTTGTACCGGTTATAACCGAAGCGCACATCGTTCACCCAGTTCGAATTCGGCGTGTTGATCCACACCGCGCGCACCATTTGCGTGCGGCTGGTGTTCAAGTTGTCCCAGAAAGCCGGGAGGCCGGCAGTAGGAGTCGAGGTCACAGCCTGGCCGAAGAAATACTCGCCGTTGATGGAGTTCCTGTCAGTCGGATGGTAATCGATTCGACCGATCACGTTGTTCGAATGTCCGCTAAACTGGCCTGGCCAGCCGACGTTCGTCGTGTTGGTTCCGTCGTACGTGTAAATCCCTTTGGTGCCGCACGTCGCTGCTCCGCCGGTCACAGCGCAATCCGCTAAGTTCAGGCTCAATGGACTGGGCGTAATGCCGCTGCTAATTAGATTGTCGATTGCATATGGTATGCTGTCGTAGTTTCCGGGCACGTCCGCGGTGGTCGGCAGACTACCCACGGTTGTCCCCGCACCAACCGTGTAGCGCATGCCATCGAACGCGGCGAAGTAGAATAGCTTGTCCTTCTTGATGGGACCGCCGAAAGACCCTCCGAACTGCTTAAAATCGTCGGTTTGCTTTGGAGCGCCGGCCAAATAAGGATCGTAGGCGTCCAAGGCGCTGTTGCGCGCGTTGACGTAAGCGTCGCCGTGCGGGGCGTTGGTGCCAGATTTCAAGCCGACGTTAACCACCGCGCCTTGAAACCACCCATATTCGGCCGGAGGGTTCGTCATGACGTTCACTTCTTCGACGGCATCCTGCGGCAGAATCGTCAATTCATCTGTGCTGCTGGCTGCGCCGATCAGCGGGCCAGAATTCACGAACATGTTTACGTTTTCTACGCCGTCAAGCAAGTAGTAATTGCCTTGGCCGCTTGCGCCATTGGTCTCGTAGTTCGGAGTGCCCCCGCCGGGATTGCCGTGAACGCCCGGCTGGAAATCAAGGATCTTTGTGTAGAGTTTGCCGTTGATCGGCAGGCTATTGAGTTGCGTGTCTTGAACGGTGCTGGATAGCACTTCGTTGCTGACGTTGATCAGCGGCACGGCTTCGGTCACCGTCACAGTCTGAGTTTCCGTACCTGGCTGCATGGCCAGGTCGACGCGCACAGGTTGACCGACGCCCACGGTGACGCCAGTGCGGTTCAACGTTTGAAAGCCCTTGTATTCCGCCTTCACAGCGTAGGTGCCGGGCGTAAGGCTGGGAGCTGAATAGGCGCCGGAAGTGTCGCTAGTCAGTGTGCGCGAGATGCCGCGCTGCACGTCCGTCACCGTAACCGTTGCGCCCGCAATCACGGCGCCGCTCGTGTCGGTGACCGTTCCTGCGATGCTGCCGAGATTGAGCTGGGGAAACGCGGGAAGGCAGAGAAGCAGCACTCCCAAGACAAGGCTGAACGCCTGGTTTGCTTTATTTGAACGGACACATCGCAATATGAAATTCCAAAAAGCCGAGCTCATTATGCCCCCCCCTCAAAGTCGCTTCATAAACTTTTTCGGCGCCCACCAGTGAGACACAAGACAAGAGGCAACCCTAACGGCAATGGGCCGCAGCGCACAGATTAGCCTTCACCCCGTGGATGGAGCTTGATGTTTACCCCACCCTAGCCCCCAAGCACTCCGCCTCCTGCTGGCGCGCGTGAACGAATATCTATGTTCCTTAAGACGGGAAGTCAATAAGAAAGAAGTTAAATTTATGTTCATCACATGAAATATTGTTAATGAAATATAGAAGAAGACGCTTTCTGTCGGAGCTACTCGCTTGATGTTATGATCGCGCCGCCGCAAAAGGCTTTCTCGGACGTACTTAATATCTGTTGAAACGCGCCGAGCCGTACATTGCGTCTTTATAGTTCGACTTTTCGATGGAAGGGAACTGCGATGAATCGAAGATCTTTTCTTAGCTTGGGCACGATTGCGACGGCGGGCATTTTTACACGAGGAGCAATGGAGCAGGCAGCGGCTCAGGATCTCGGATGCTCGTCGCCGACCTCCATCGTTCGCACGACCGCAGGCCGGGTTCGAGGGATCAGTCGAGATCGCGTGAGCGCGTTTTTCGGAATTCCGTACGGCGCCTCCACCGCGGGCGCACGTCGCTTTATGCCGCCAGCCAAACCGGAATCTTGGAACGGCGTGCGCGAGGCTACGCATTTTGGCCACAGATCGCCGCAAGGCCCGTCGGCATTGATTCCAGAGGACGCAGCAGAGGATCGGAGAGAACCCGCAGGCGAGGACTGCTTGTGTTTGAACGTGTGGACGCCCCGCGCTAGCACGGGGCACAGGCCGGTGATGGTGTGGTTTCACGGCGGCGGGTACTCGCAAGGTTCAGGCGCGTTCATTATTTATGACGGGACAAACCTGGCGTGCCGGCACGACGTGGTGATAGTGACGGTAAATCATCGTCTCAATGTGTTCGGTTTTTTGTATCTGGCCGAGCTCGGCGGGAAAAAATACGCCCAGTCGAGCAACGTAGGGATGCTGGACTTGGTGGCCTCGCTGGAATGGGTGCGCGATAATATTGGCGAGTTCGGCGGCGATCCAAACAACGTAACGATCTTTGGTCAATCGGGCGGCGGCGGAAAGGTCAGCACGCTTATGGCGATGCCGCCGGCGAAAGGACTGTTCCATCGCGCGATTTGCGAGAGCGCATCGGCCATCGAAGGTGTGCCCAAAGAAACAGCAACGAAGGAGGCCGCAGCGTACATGGCGAAGCTGGGGCTGAGGGCGAATCAAGTGGACGAGCTCCAGAAACTTCCGGCCGAGCGACTGGTGGAGGCAATCGGCGGGGGAGGCGCGATGGGCGGCCCGGGGCTGCGTCTGGCGCCCGTGGTGGATGGCCATTCCCTGCCGAGGAATCCATTCGATCCCGATGCACCGAAAATATCGGCGAACGTTCCGCTGCTGATCGGCTCGGTGGAAACGGAAGTCACATTCATGCGCGGAACGCCGCTCGAGGCAATGGACGATGCTGCACTGCACGCCAATATCAAGCGGGTGGTGCGCGGCGCGGACGACGCGGCCATCGATCACTTGATCGAGGTATATCGAAAGGGTCGGCCGGGCATCGCTAATACCGATTTGTACCTGATTCTGGCGTCCGACGCGACGTTCCGCCGGGGCGTGATGACCGAAGCGGAACGCAAAGCGGACCAGGCCGCGGCGCCTTGCTACATGTACTATTTTACCTGGCGATCGCCGGTGCGCGACGGCAAGCTGCGAACGTTCCACACGCTGGAAATCCCGTTTGTCTTCGACAATGTGGATTTGGCGACCGCCATGACCGGAGCTCGTCAGGATCGCTATGCTTTGGAGGACAAGATCAGCGGTGCGTGGGTGGCGTTTGCCCGGACGGGAAACCCGAGCCATAGCCTGTTGCCGAGGTGGCCAGCGTTTAATACCAAAGAGCGCGCGACGATGATCCTGAACGACGAGTGCGGAGTGGTGGACGATCCGCACGGTGACGAGAGGCGCGCGCTGCTTGCCGTGGAGCAACACCAAGAATCGTGATGGAGCGAAAGTTTTGTGCAAATTGGGATGCGACGGGACGTTCCGGGTAGCGGCATATCCAGACGTTTGTTTTCTATAACTTACGCGCGTTTCTACTCGAGTGACTGTTCCGGGTAACATCTGCACACTAGCCGCGAGAAGCTTGAGCCTGGAAAGGCAAAAGAGGCCGAGAAAGGCGGAGTTGTCCCTTCGGCTGGAAGCAGCCGATTCGGCGACGAACGTTTCATCAACGCACATAACCACAGATCGACGATAGCAAGTTGGGGAAGAAATTCTACTGGCCGGAAGTACAGTTTAGGTACAGGCGACGACGGCCTGTACTCCGACCAGTAATCCGCGCGGTTCGAGCAGGAATGATTGCATCGGGCGGCGCCGCTGGCGGCACAAAAATGTTTTTCGGCACTCAAAAAGGAGCTAGGAGCAGAGATGAGTAACCAAAACTTGGAAGGACTCTTAAAAGCTGCCGGGAATCCGGTCAAGATGTTGCGCAATTCGCGGATCGGACCGTACGCCTTTCCCGTGGTGCGGCAGGAATATTCGAACTGGAGAGACGAACAGGGGGCATGGAAAGAAACCTGCGCATTGTTTGACCAGTCGCACCACATGAGCGATCTCTACGTGGAGGGGCCGGACGCATTGAAATTGCTTTCCAGTCTGGGAGTGAACAGTTTCAAGAACTTCAAGGTCAACCAAGCGAAGCAATTTATCGCCTGCAATCATGATGGGTATGTGATCGGCGACGCGATTCTGTTTTATCTGGACGAAAATAAGTTCAACCTCGTGGGACGTCCGCCTGCATGCGATTGGGTGCAATACAATCTGGAGAAGGGCCGGCACAACGCGACGGCAGTGCGCGACGAGAGGTCGGCAGTCAACCAGGGCCACCGAAAATCTTACCGGTACCAAGTGCAGGGGCCGAATGCTCTGGCGGTGATGGAAAGAGTGACGGGCAAACCTGCTCCGAATATTCGATTTTTCAACATGGATGTATTCACGATTTCTGGCCGGAGCGTTC
>JBOGMW010000230.1:0-22243 GCA_050746805.1 Candidatus Acidiferrales bacterium
CCGCGAAGCGTTCCGTCCGTTCGCTCCGTCGATCCTCCACGAAGCGACGGCCGAATTTTTCGAGCGCTACAATCCATCGCCTTTCATGACCTTTGCGTATCCGGTGCGTCCGGAAAAGCGCGGCATAATTCCCGCGCCCACACATGTCGACGGCACGGCGCGTCTGCAGACCGTAAGCCGTTCGGCGAATCCGCTTTATTGGAAACTTTTGCGCGTGCTGGGCGATTTGACGGGCGTGCCCGTGGTGCTCAACACATCCTTCAATGACAACGAGCCGATCGTCTGTCGCCCCCAAGAAGCTCTTGAATGCTTCCGCCGCACACGCATGGACGTGCTGGTGCTCGGGAATTTCGTTCTGGAGCGCAAGCCGCAACCCGCGGAGCGCGAGCTTTCGGCCACCGGCCTGGCCGGTGCGGGCGCCTGATCGCGCATGCACATACTTCTCTTCAACGAATACTATCCGCCGGATACGTCGGCCACCGCCAAAATGGCCGAGCAAGTTGCCGAAGCTCTGGCGCGGAAGCACAAAGTCACGGTTCTGGCCGGCCGGCCTTCCTACGATCCTTCCGAGTATTATCCGTGGCGGCTGCTGCGCCGCGAGATTCGCAACGGAATCACCGTCGAGCGCGTCGGATCAACGGCTTACCTACGCCACCGCATGCGCCGCCGAGTTGCAAATTACTTGTCCTATCTCGCGCTGGCAGTTCCCCGTGCGCTCGCGATTCGCGCAGACGTGATTCTGGCGATGACCGATCCGCCCGTAGCGGGAATCGCGGGAGCGGCCATCGCTCGCATCGCCAGCGTCCCGTTCGTTTACAACATTCGCGACTTGTACCCGGACATGGCCGTCGGGGGCGCGATCGTCCAGCCAAACATGTGGGTCGCGCGTTGGGAATCGTTGCATCGGCGGGCGCTGAAAAGCGCCGCCCGCGTAATCGTGCTCGGGGATGACATGCGCGATCGCATCTTAGCTAAGGGAGTACCACCGGAACGCGTCGTGGTGGTCCGCGATGGAACGCTTTTCCCGTCGTCCGCGCCCAGTGCGCCTGATCCGTCTGGCGGGAACGATCCGGGCGATCTTGAATCCCGGCGGATCGTCTCCGAAATTCGAGGCGGGTTTTCTTTCGTCGCGCTGCACGCCGGCAATCTCGGCTTCTACGGCGCGTGGAACACATTAATCGAAGCCGCAAAAATTCTGCGCAACGAAAATATCGGCCTCGTGTTTGTAGGCGATGGAGCTCAGAAACGAAAGATTGAGGAAGCCGCTGCGGGCTTGCCCAACGTGCGATTTGTGCCGTTCCGCCCCGCCTCGCAGATTCCGCTGGTGATGATGGCGGGAGACGTCCACGTGATTACCATCCGCCGCGGCCTGGAAGGCGTCGTGGTGCCAAGCAAGCTCTATTCCACGCTCGCCGCGGGTCGCCCTGTGCTGGCTGTCGCGGCGCCGAATAGTGACGCGGCGCGCATCGCCACACAGTCCGGCTGCGGGCTCGCCGCCGATCCGGACGACCCAGCAGCCGTCGCCGATGCGCTGCGCCGCATGCGCGATAACCGCACCACGCTCGCCGCAATGGGCGCACGCGCGCGGGCCGAAGCGGCCAAATATGCTAGAGTCGATGAGCTTGGCCGATTCGCCGACATTATGGAACAGGTTGTGCCATCTTCGACTGGAGGCGTGCTATCTGGAATAATCGAAAAGTCCTCGTAACTGGCGGTGCCTCGTTTATCGGTTCGCATCTAGTCGATGCGCTCCTCGATCGCGGCGCGCGTGTGTGCGTCGTCGACGATCTGAGCAGCGGGAAGCTTAGCAATATAGCGAATCACGTCAACGCCGGTCGCGTCAGCTTCACCGAAGCCGATTTGCGCGAGCCTGGCGTCACGCGCTCTGCCATGAAGGGCATCCAAACGGTTTTTCATCTGGCCGCCGATCATGGTGGCCGCGGTTACGTCGATCTGCACCAGGCCGGCCCCGCATCCAACCTCTTTCTCGATGGATTGGTCTTCTGGGAAGCGGTGAAAGCGGGCGTCGAAAAAATCGTGTACGCCTCTTCCGGCTGCGTCTATCCGAATTACATGCAGACGGATTTGAAGAAGGAGCTCTATCTTCGCGAAGAGGACGTGAAGCCGCCTCACGATGCCGACAATATGTACGGCTGGGCTAAGCTGATGGCTGAGCTCACCTTGAAAGCCTATCACCGCGAACATGGCATCGGCGCCGCCTCCTGCCGATACTTCACTGTGTACGGCCCGCGCGGAGTGGAAAACCATGCCGTCATCGCCATGATCGCCCGCGCCTTCGTCGGCCAAACTCCGTTCGACGTCTGGGGCGATGGGCAGCAGATCCGCAATTGGACCCATGTGGACGATATCGTCCGCGGCACCATACTCGCCGCGGAAAACATTAGCGACGGCGCCGCGGTAAATTTGGGCACCATGGAGCGCGTGCGTGTGATTGACGCTGCCCGCATGGTCCTGGAGTTTTCCGGCCACAAGGCGGAAATCCGTTTGCGTCCCGATATGCCCACGGGCCCGCTGAATCGCGTCGCCGATAATCGCCTCGCCAAGCAGCTACTCGGCTGGGAGCCGAAAATTCCTTTTCGCGAGGGTCTGAAGAAGACCATGGACTGGTATTTCGCTGATCGCAAGAAAGACGACGTCCGTGAAACGCTGGATAGTATGTTGACGGCGCGCTAGTCGCCGCTCTCGAAATTCGTTTGGTACTGGAAGTGCCGTGGGTTCCCGGCGGCCTCCGGCGCTGGGATGAAGCAATGAGCGTTTCCTCTGATTGGATCGCATTCGTAGTGGCGCTGTTGGCGTCATTTGGAATCACAATCCCGGTCCGGCAGCTCGCCCTGCGAACCGGAATGGTCGATAATCCTGGTCCGCGCAAAGTCCACGCCAAGCCCATGCCGCTGATGGGCGGCATCGCCATATATGCCGGGTTTGTTGTCGCGGTCTTGCTCGCGCTGAAGAACATTCCCGAGCAGGAAATCATCGGCATTTTGTGCGGCGCTTCGGTCGTGGTGTTTGTGGGCCTGCTGGACGACGGTGGATTCCTTCACCACCAGGTCAAGCTCTTCATCGGCATGCCCCTGGCGGCCGTTCTGCTGCTGGTCTCGGGAATCCGAGCCGATTTCTTTTCTAATTTCATTCACGGACAAATCGGTACGGCTTTGGATGGTTGCTTCACGATCGTGTGGGTGGTGGGTATCACCGCCGCCTTTAGCATTCTCGACCACATGGACGGTCTCTGCGCCGGCATCGCAGCCGTTGCCGCCGGATTCTTTACCATCGCCGCTAGCATGAGCGGCCAAACCATGGTTCGTACTCTCGGCGCGGCGGCGCTCGGCGCGGCCCTCGGATTTTTGCGCTGGAATTTCAATCCCGCGAAAATTTTTATGGGCGATGGCGGAGCCATGCTCCTCGGTTTCTTGATGGCCACTCTGGGTTTGAAACTGCGGCTGGCTGCCGTGCACTTTCCTCTAACGTGGCTCGCGGTCCTGTTGATCCTTGGCGTCCCGGTTTTCGACACCACCCTGATCATCATTTCGCGCTTTCGGCGCGGCCTGCTGCCCTTTACGTCTCCCGGAAAAGATCACACCGCACACCGTCTCTCGAATCTCGGTCTTGGGCATCGCGGCGCTGTGGTGGTGCTTTACGGACTCGCGCTTTGCTCCGGCACGCTGGCACTTCTGCTGTCGCACATCGCCGCTGCGGCGGCGTATGCCTTGGCCGTAGTCCTCATCGGCTGCGGTCTGGTTGCCATCATGCGCCTGGAGGCCGTACCCTACGAGCACCAAGCCAAGCTCCACAAGCCTTCGCCCGCGCCATAGCTCCACTAGCCACCGTAAGCCTTTGTAGCGCCGCCGAAATTTCCTCTCGACGAGCTCGCCTCTCGTTGTGAAGCAGGGCAAAGAGCTACTTTTAAGGTTTTCATTCCGCCGTCGAGCTGCTAGGTACAGGTCAAGGGAACTGTACCTTTTTTGTACCTCGGGCCAGTAGAAACCTGTACTCCCTCGTGTGCTACTGTCGTTCTGAGGTCATGCGCGCCGGCGAAAAACTCGTCGCGGAAACGGCTGCTTCGAGCCGGACGGAGAGGTCTGCCTCATCTCGCTTGCCATCACACCCCTTTGCTTGCGCGAAGTCTTCGCCTATCACTTCTGGCCGTTCGCCGCTGGCCAAGCGCCGAATCGCGGTCGCGGCCACCGCAGTCCCTGCTTCAGTTCATCCTTGCCTCTATGGATCTTCGTCTCGCAGATCGGTACAACGTCGAGTAGAATGCGTCGTAAACCATTGCGAACAAACGATCGACCGCAGCTCAGATCGGTACAGTCTCCGTGAACGTCCGAATGTTAATTTCCGTTCGCGCCGCTTTCTTGGTGCGAAGTCTTCTTCGCCCGCGAATCGTGATTCACAAGTCATCAAGCGCGCCCTAAATCGCCCCGCGCAAATCACTTGCGGCGGAATCCGCGCGGAGATATAAGCAATGCTTCGCAATGTGGGTGGCTTCCAGTTGTCCCACGCGAATCGATCCTGCGCTCAGTTTCAGCCAATTAGCGTGGCGGCTGGCGCGGAATCATCCAGCAACCATGCAGAGGAGAAAATCGATGGCTGTTCAAAAAAAGATGCGGCGCATCGCGACTGAAGAGGCCTTTTCGACTCCCGAAGTGGCGGCGGCGCTAAAGGGCGTGGCGCGCTCTCCGAGCCACAGCTCGGACATGATCCTGGTAAAGCGCATTTATGATGCGCCGAAGGACGACAAGACGGCGATGGGTACCCTCTTGCCGCGTCTCATCGATTTGGAAAAAGAGCGCCTGCACGATATGGACGAAAATAGCGTCTCGATGCACGTGCTCTCACTCACCGCGCCGGGCGTGCAGATGTTCGATGCCGACACGGCCACCGAGCTAGCAGCGCTCGCGAACGACCAGCTGTCCGGGGTGATCAAGCGGCATCCGACGCGATTCGCGGGGCTTGCGACATTCGCGCCGCAGTCGCCGAAACGCGCGGCAAAAGAAATGGAGCGCGCTATCAACAAGCTGAAGCTCAACGGGTTCATTCTGAATTCGCACACCAATAGCGAATATCTCGACGATCCGAAATATTTTCCATTTTTGGAGGCGGCAGAGGCGCTGGATGCATGCATTTATATTCACCCAAGGGGGGCTTCGGATGGCCTGGCCGCTCCCTTCCGCGACTATGGACTTGATAGCGCCCAATGGGGATACGGGGTTGAAGTTTCCACGCATGCCGTGCGCATGATCGTGAGTGGGCTCTTCGACCGTTTCCCCAAGCTAAAGATTTGCATTGGGCACATGGGCGAAGGCGTGCATTTCTGGTTCTGGCGTCTCGATTACATGAACAAGAACGCCCAGAATCGCGGATCGGCTCCCAAGCTCAAGCTTGCTCCCAGCGAATACTTCAAGCGCAATTTCGTGATCACCACCAGCGGGCAGGAATCGCATCTGGCGCTCGACTATTCGATCAAGGCGTTGGGAGTGGACAACGTGCTTTGGGCCATCGACTATCCGTATCAGCCGTCCACTCCCGCCGTGAAGTTCATGGATACGGCGCCGGTGACCGAAGCGGAGCGGGAGAAGCTCTATCACGGGAACGCGGAACGGATTTTTCACATCAAGCCCGAGTAGAAGCAGTGGCTCCGACTGCGATTAGACTGCGCGAATTGGCGATCTCACATTCGCTCGGCCTAGCGCCTGGGAAAGTTGTAGCGAATTCCGATGCGAGCTGTGAACGGCAATCCGATGTTTGGAGGCGACACGCCAGGATTCAAGGACGAGATGTAATACTGTTGATTGGTGAAGTTCTCAAACGCTCCATAGGCTTGGATTCCATGGGCGATGCGGCGAGAAATCATCGCGTCGAGCACGAAGAAATTTCCCAGGTAAAGCCCCGTCGTGTCCAGTTGCTGGCCGATTACGCGTCCATCGAACGAAACCGCGAACAGCGAAGGTTTATCGTAGCGCGCCTCGAATGTGAACGAGTTGTGCGGAACTTCCTGCACCCAGGTGTATAGCAGCGCGGGCTGATTGGGAGCGCTGACCACCTTGGAATCCACATATTGATAGCCGGCGGACAATTGAAAGTCACTTGTAACCCGGTCCACGGCATCGACCTCAAAACCTGGGGCGCTGATGCGGCCGAGGTTCTCGCGTTCCTCAGTTGTCGCGCTGAGCGGGACGTTGGCGATTGGATTCACGATTTGGTTGTAGAAGAAGACGGTGCGGACTTCAAAGCGGCGCCGAAACCCGTTCACGTCAATGCCGGTCTCACCACCGGTGAGGCGTTCGGCCGTCAACGCCGCGTTCGGATTGGTGGTCACGTTGCCGACGCGGTAACCGCGGTAGAGTTCATTGAGCGTGGGAGCGCGAAACGAGCGGTACACGGACGCTGACCAGGAGATATGAGAATTGAACTGGCGGAGCAGCGTGGCCCGCGGATCGAAAACATCATAACTGCGAGTAGGATAATCCTGATTTGCCTGTGGACAGGTACTCGTCATGCGCGTGCACAGGTAGGAGGCGTTGAAATTCGACCAATGATCATAGCGGCCGCTAAGATTGAGGACCCAGCCGGCACTGAGTTGGATGAGGTCTTCTCCGAAGACGCCGACGGTGCGCTGGCGGCCTCCGGCGGAAGTTTCCCGGAATATACTGCCCGTCGATCCGGTGATGATTTCATGGCTGTGGCCCATCTCTTCGTGCTCGTCGAATCCGGCCACTAGAGTCTGGCGCGTGCCAACGTTTTTTCGCCAAACTCCCGAACCGCCGACGCCCTGGGCCGGGACCGTCTGAGAATCAGTTAAGTATTCGCTGCTGTGATTGAATGCAACGGAGTAGAAATTCTGAAAGTAAGTTTCCCCTTCACCATAGAAACGCAACGTTAGAGAGCCGGCCGAACCAAGATCAAGGTCTGCGCCCAAGGCGCCTTGGCCGAGGCGGATCTCGTTGCGCTGGCCCACGGTGCCGTTGTTGCGAGCATCGTCGAAATAGGAACCGCTCGCGAAAACGTCACTGCCCTTTCCGATTTTTCGGCCGACCGTCAGGTCCACGTCGCCATGATTGTTCCGAGATCGAGTGTCCACATCGCCGCGATATTGGGCAGGAGCGAGGAAGTACCCGTCCGACTGCGATGCTTCGCCAGAAATCGTGGAATACCATTTGCCCAGCTGGCCGCCTGCGGATAGCGAAAGGTTTTGCGTGTTCATGTTCCCATAAGAAGTATCCACAGTGAGGCCTGCGGGTTGCGCCTTGCGGGTGAGAAACTGAACCACTCCGCCCATTGCTTCGCTGCCGTAGAGGCTCGACGCCCCTTCTTCGTCAACTTCGACGCTCTGGACCGCTGCCTCCGGCACGCGATCCCAATACACCCAGGAGCCAAACGGATCATTGAGAGGGATGCCATCTTCCAACACGAGCGCCCGGCTAGCGCCATTGGCGCCGAGGCCTCGCAGAGAGAGGCCCATCGTGGTCGGATTCGCATTGGCACTGCTGGTCCGGCGAAAGAGGCTGAAACCCGGGACTTGGCGAAGTTTGTCAGCTAAGGTCAACGCCGGAATTGCGTTCACATTTGCAGCACTCAGCTTGATATCGCTGGCCGGAGTTTCGCCGAGAGGGGTCGCGGTACGATTGGCTGTCACCATTACGCTTTGAGAGAGAGAAAGCAGCTGAAGAACGACGTCCACGTGCACCGGCACACCGGCTGTGCTGTTCCAGGAGCGCTTCATCTGCTGGAAATTCTTCGCGGCGATGATCAGTGTGCCAGAACTCGCCGGAACGCTATCGAAATCAAAGTTGCCGTCGGTTCCTGTGGTGACCGTGGCCGTAAATGAGCTGGTTTGGAGTTGAACCTGAGCGTCGGCAACGGGCGCGCCGGATTGGTCGTGCACGGTTCCGGAGACTTGGAGACTTTGAGCGCTCGCGCGCGGTGCGAGGGTAAAGGAGCATCCAATGAGCAAAATAAGGCTGAACAGACCGGCGGCGAAGTTGCGGCCAAATCGCGCGAGCGCAATAGTCATCCAATGTCTCCTGCAAACTTTGTAATGTGACGCAGTTTCAACGATTTAGGTTACTTTGAGTAGTCGGCAGTGCGGCAACTCGACTGCACTTTGACGTTCCCCGTGGAACAATCAGACCGCACGGTATGCTATCTTGCGTGCAGCAAGAAGTCCACGGTTCCGGGGAGGCCCGATGACGTCGCTCCAGCCGCGTCGTACAGACCGAGTTTCTTTGACCCTATTTCTTGAAGTCTCCTGGACGAACGGCCGGGGCGAAGCCGTCTCAGAGCCAGGTAAAACGCTGCTGATCAACCGCGACGGGGCGGTTATTTTGTTCGAGGGAGTCCTTAATCCCGACCAGAAAATCCACGTGCGGAGGCGCGCGCCGGGTGAGGCTCACCGGGAGGGCGATGCGCGGGTGGTAGGTGAATTTGGGCGGCAGAAGGATGGATTTCTCTACGGAATCGAGCTGCTAGACAAGAACGCGGACCTCTGGGGCGTGGAATTCCCTCCTGTGACCGAATCGAGCGAGGCCGTGGCCCGGATGCTCCTCCAGTGCACGTATTGCCGCAGCCGCGAAGTGGTGTATCTGAATGAAGTGGAGCTTCGCGGATTCGAGGCGAACCGCGGAATTGCGTGGCACTGCAAAATATGCGGGGTGCCAAGTATATGGACGCAAGCGCCGCATGAAGACGAAGACAAGCTCAACGCGCGCCAACGAGCGCGGCGCGGCAGCGAATCGGATTCCGTGCCCCCCGAAGGCGAGCAGCGCGAGCGCAAACGGATGAGGTTAAAGACGCGCCTTACGGCATGCGTCCGGCAGGCTGGCACCGACGATGAGCTGGCCGTTTGCGAAGATATTTCGCCGTTGGGAATGTGTTTTCGCAGCAAACGCCGGTACGAGGCAGACGCGCTGATCGACGTAGCCGTTCCGTATTCGCCGGAGGCGGCGAATATATTTTTGCCTGCGAAGATCGTCTATTCGGAGAAGTTGCCGAAGGCCGGGCTATTTCGTCATGGAACCGAATACCGGAAAGCTATTTCGCTACGGGATAGCGAAACGCCGGCCAGCGAGAATAACGCCTAAAGCGCGGGCACTCCGGCCCGTTCGCGGGCGCGGCGCGCATGATACTGCATGGAAATATTCAGGTGTACGTTGCCACTAGTTGTCTCGAAACGCAGGATGGTTGCCTCCGAATCGTGACCTGCCTTTGCGCATTGCTCTTCTGAAAGCACGGACGGCGGATCGACTTTGAATTCGAAGCCGCGATCGTTGAGCTGCGTGACCGCATTGCCGATCACCATATTGGCGAGCTCGCAGACGGCTTCGCGAACGATGGGCTCGGAGGAATCGACTTCGCCGCCCGTCAGGCACTGCGCCACGCGAAGGGCCGCTTGCGGCTCCATGTCCAGGATGATTCGCCCTTCGATTTGCCCGGTGAATGTGACGACGGCGGCCAAGCCTTTTTTGCGATAGCCGTTTTCTTCCATTGCCAGATCGGCAATCGTCGCGGGCGCCTGCATCATCTCCGCTAGCACTGCATCCAGCGAGCCGATGAACGGCTGGATGAGATCCATCCTCATCGAGGCCCCTCCTGCACAACGATTGAAGGCGCGGTGACGCCGTCTTCATTGAGCACGTAACGGACGATTTCATAAAGCGCGTCGGGTTTAACCGGCTTCTGCACAAAATGGCGCGCTCCTTTTTGAAGCGCGGCGAGAATGTTGTCCTGATAGCCGACGGAGGACACCATCACCACCCGCGCTTCGGGATGTTGCTGCACGATGTGCTCGACAGCCTCGATGCCCTCCATCTGCGGCATGGTGATGTCCATCAGCACGATATCCGGTTTGGTGCGAGAGTATTCGGTGATGGCCGTGCGGCCATCGCCCGCTTCTCCGGCCAATTGACCGCCGAACGACTCAATCATCTTCGCCAGACTTTTGCGGGCGAAGACCGAGTCGTCCACGATCAGATAACGGACCGGCTGATGGTCCTTTCGCGTTAACGTTTCAAATTGTTTCATGGCGTTCTCCTTCGCGACGTACTTTCCGCGGGGAATGAATAATTGGTAGTAGCTCCGACCGATTCGACCGGTGGCCATTCGGCAGTACATCTTGCTTGCAGCGCGCTGGCAAGCTCCGCAAGCGATTCAATGCGACATACGAAACCACGTTCGATCGCCGAACGGGGCATGCTATCGACCACGCAGGTGTCTGGGCTCTGAGCGATGGTAAATCCTCCAGCTGCGCGAATGGCGCCCAGCCCGGCGGCGCCGTCATCGCCCATGCCGGTCATCAACACGGCGACGGCTTTGGCGCCAAGTTCCTTGGCGACGGATTGGAAGAGCACGTCCACCGAAGGACGATGTCCGTTCACGCGCGGCTGGTCGACGAGGATGGCGACGTCGCCATGCTCCATCCGGCGGACTTTGATATGGCGGTTGCCGGGGCAGATCAAGGCCCGGCCGGCAAGCAGCAGGTCTCCCGATTGAGCTTCCTTCACCTCGATCGGCGTCGATTCGTGTAGGCGCTGCGCGAACATCTCCGTGAACCCTTCCGGCATGTGCTGCACCACGACGAGCGAACCGGGGAAGTCCTCCGGAAGTTGCGAGAAAAGATATTGCAGTGCGGCTGGTCCGCCGGTGGAAACGCCGATGGCAATGACGCGAGAAGGTACGCGCGGCTGCGTGGAAAACGGACGGCGAACTTTTGGCTTGGCCGCTGGCACGGTGAGGATTACTTTCGGCGCGCCCGAAGCGGCCGCCACCTTAATTTTCAATGCTAGCTCGGAGGCAATTTGTGTTAGGCGGCCTGATGCGGCATCGGAGGGCTTGGTCACGAAATCGAACGCCCCGAGGCCGAGCGCCTTGAGCGTGAGAGACGCGCCTTCGTTGGTGTGGGCGCTGACCACGATCACCGGGACTCGATGCTTGCGCGTAATCTGGCGCAGCATTTCAATGCCGTCCATGCGCGGCATTTCGAGATCGAGGGTGACGACGTTGGGTTTCAGCTCCTCGATTTTGCGGAGACCGATCAGGCCGTCCATGGCCGTGCCCACCACTTCGATCGACGAGTCGTGCAGCAGCGTCTGCGGGATGAGCTTGCGCATCAGGGCGGAATCGTCCACCACGAGCACACGGATCTTCTGGCTCATGCGGTGGCTCCCAATGCGGGGATTCGGGACAGATGTGAAATCACAGCTGGGACATTCAGGATTAGCACGACCGTGCCGTCGCCCAGTATGGAGGCTCCGCTGACTAGAGGTGAAGTAATGAGCTCGTCCTCAAGAGCCTTGATGACCAACTCTTCTTCGCCGATCAGGTTATCGACGGCCAGCCCGAAGTGCCGGCCGGCAGCGCTGATGACAATCACGAAGATTCTTTTGGACGACGCCCGGCTTCCCGGGGCGGTTTGAACAGCGAAACGTTCCAGGCGGCCTAACCGAACGAGCGTGAGGACTTGATCGCGCAGTTGAAAAACCTCGTGATTGTCCACGCAATGGACTTCGTCCTCTGAAATGCGCGTGATTTCGCCCACCGCCGCGATTGGGACGGCGTACAGCCGATCGTGAACGCGGAATAGAAGAGCCTGAATGCTTGCCAGCGTCAGCGGAACGGAGAGACGAAAGGTGGTGCCATGCCCTGGTTTGCTCTGAAGCTCGACAGTTCCCTTGAGCGCTTCGACGGCAGTTTTCACCACGTCCAAGCCAACGCCACGCCCTGAAATTTCGGTGACTTCGTCCGCAGTGCTCAGGCCGGCGGCGAAGATCAACTGTAAGGATTCTGTTTCGTTGAGCCGCATGGCTTCTTCGGCGGTAACGGTTTCGAGTTCGACGGCGCGGCGGAGAATTTTGTCGCGATCAAGGCCGCGGCCGTCGTCCGATACTTCGATAACCACCTCATCGCCATCGTGATAGGCGTTCAGACGAATGGTGCCGCGGACGGTCTTGCCGGAGGCGTGGCGCTCTTCGGCGCCCTCGATGCCGTGGTCGGCCGCGTTGCGTACCAAGTGGGCGAGCGGCTCGGCAAGCGCGTCGAGAATGCCCTTGTCCAGATCGGTGTTTTGTCCCGTTAATTCCAGGCCGATATCTTTGTTGCGGAGACGCGCGACATCGCGGACAATCCGCGGAAACCGGCGGAAAAGTTGCTCGACCGGCACCATGCGAATCTTCATCACGGATTTTTGCAACTCACCGAGGATGCGCGATTGAAAGGCCAACGCATCCGAGAATTTGCCGCGCAGCGGGTCAGTGGAATGGATGCGTTCGAATTCAGCGATGGCGCGCTGCAGCATCGATTTGCCGATGATCATCTCGCCGACGAGGTTCATCACCGTGTCGATGCGTCCGGCGTCCACGCGGAGGCTGTTTTCGGCGTGCGCTGCTCCGCCCGGTACGCCGGGGTCACGCGATTCATCTTCCTGGGGCTCGGTGGCGGCCGGCTTGATCCCACCGGCAATCGCGGCGGCTTCGGATTCAAGCAAAATATCGAGCAAGTCGCGCGGCGCCGCGGTTGGAGCATGGAGCTGTTCGATCGAAATCTTTTCGACCATCGAGGGCACGTGGCAGCGCGTGCGAATCCAGTCCGGTGTTTGCGTGGTCAGAATCGCTGCTTCAATCATGCGCGTCTTGTCGCTGAACGTTCCGGCTCCAGGTCGGAGCGCTAGAACTTTTCCGGCGCTCGCGATGGCTTTGCGCGCCAATTCGAAAGCAGCGGCGGGTAGCGGCGCTTGCGGGTCCAGGTAAACCGCAACGTTATAAACGGATTCCCCTTTGCGAATGGCGTCCGCGATCGTCAACCGTTCGTATTCCGTCCACTCGAATTTTGCCTCTGACGCCGGAGCTTGGATTTCGGGCGCGGGTTTTCGCAGCAACTTGGCGATGTGCTCGCGGAGCGCATCTCCGGATGGAGGCTGGAGGTTGTTGCGATACGCCGCCAGCATTTCGTGAAAGGTATCCGCTGCGGTCAGAATTACGTCGGCCAACGAGCCAACGTACTGTTGGGCGAGGTCGGGAGTTAACACGTCCTCGAATTCGTGCGCGAGTTCGCTGAGCTGCCGATAACCGCAGGCTGCCGAATCGCCCTTGAGCGTGTGTACGGCGCGCCGGACGTGCCGCAACTGCTCGGCATCGCCCGGATGCTGCTCCAACGCGAGACCAGCTTCGTTCATGCCCTGGAGGATTTCCTCCGCGCTCTCGAAAAACAGATCGCGCAACTCCGAGGAGTGTTCGTCGGACGGGAAGCTCACTGTGCCCCCTCGATCCGCTGATACACGGTCGCGTTGTTCTCGTGGATCATATGAAATTTGGTGGTGAGCCCAAAAAGGCTTTCGGCATGACCTACGAACAGATAGCCTTCGGGATTCAAGCATCTATAAAACTTGTCTATCAGCCGCTTCTGCTCGGCCTCGTCAAAATAAATCATCACGTTGCGGCAGAAAATAATGTCGTTTCCCTGCGGCAGGAATTCCGCTTTAAGGTTGTGAAAATCGAACTGCACGAGATTCTTGAGCGCGGGTTTCACGGAATATTTGTCGCCGAGTTTTTCGAAATAGCGAAGCCGGCAGGTGTAATCCACCGCTTCCATTTGTGCTTCGGTGTAAACACCTTGCTGCGCCGTCAAGAGCGCGGAGTAATTTATGTCGGACGCGAGAATATCCACTTTCCAGGGCGGAGGAATCAGCGGCTTGGGTGTGGGCACTTCGAAAGGGAGCGGGTTTCGCAGGTAGTAGTATGCGAGCGCGTCGCAAGCAAGAATGGCGAGCGAGTACGGCTCCTGGCCGGTGGAACATCCCGCGCTCCAAATCCGAATCGACCAGTCGCGACGCTCTTGTTTTCGCTTGAGCAGCGCCTCGAAAGTCACTTTTTGGAAGAGCTCCAGCTGGGGGCGAATGCGAAAAAAGCTGGTTTCGTTAACGGTGAGATTTTCAAGCAGAGCGGTGAGTTCTTTTTTCCCTTCGCGGCTGGTGAGCAGGCGGTAGTAGGCATAAAATGAGTCGAGCTGGCACGCTTTCAACCGGCGCTGAAGGCGGTCGCGAAGAAAATGCGTGCGGCGCTCGTCAAAATACATGCCGCATTCCTGGTAGACCAGCGTTTGCAAGAGCTTGAGTTCCGCGTCGGTCAGCGGGATTTGCGTGGTGAACGTAGTGGACATTCGTCCCTCGAAGTTGCTCGGCTGCCCAGCCTAGAGCCTGCGCGCCGGCTCGCCCGCAGCGACGAGTTCGGGCATGCCAGCGATTTGATCAATGTTGCTCAGCTCGCCGCGCTTCAGGATTCTGCTTACGTCGAGCAGGATCACCAAGCGGCCCTTCAGCTTGCCCACACCGGTCACGAAATCGAGTTCGCCTTCCTGGAATACATTGCTGGGTTCCTCGATTTCCGATGGCGGAATCCGCAAAACCTCTGAAGCCGAGTTGACGATCAGGCCGAAAGCGCGCGGCCCGAGTTCGACGACGACGATGCGGTTCTTCGTACTAGTCTCAATGGATTTCTGCCCGAATCGTTTGCGGAGGTCTACCACCGGAATAATTCGTCCGCGCAGGTTGATCACTCCCTCGATGTAATCGGGGGCATTGGGAACTGCGGTGATTTCGGGGACGCGAACGATTTCGCGAACGATCGAGATGGGAAGACCAAACGTCTCACGCCCAATCCGGAAGCCGACGACCTGCAGTTCCTTATCCATAGAAGAGTCCTCGGATACCTAGGCCCGCACCGGTTCGGCATATTCCACTGGAGCATGCGCTGGCGCAGCCCGGTGAGCGGTCGAACGTCGATGCTCGGAATATGCCTCTTCCAGCGCGAAGCGATCCATCGATTCAAGCAATTGCCGCGAGAGTTTGGACATTTGCTCGGCTGCGGCTGCGAGTTCCGTCGAACTCGATGTGGATTGCTGGACGAGTTCGCGCATACGCTCCATCGCGCGAACCACGGCTTGTGCACCCGATGCTTGTTCTTCGACGGAAGAATTGATTTCCTGGGTGATCTCGGTCAGCCGGTTGGTGGCCTTCGCAATCTGCGACGAACCGCTGGATTGTTCCATGGTGGCCGCGCCGATTTCTTGCGAATACTTGTAAACCTCGGAGACAACATCGGAGATTTTGTCTAGCGCGAGGCTCAGATCCTTGTTGAGTACCAACCCGTCTTGAACCATGGAAGTGCTCTTTTCCATGTTGTCGACGGCTTCGCGGGCTTCCTTTTGAATGCCCTGAATTAGTTCGGATATTTCCTTCGTCGACTGGGTGGATTTCTCGGCAAGTTTGCGGACTTCTTCGGCAACCACCGCAAATCCGAGCCCGTGCTCCCCGGCGCGTGCTGCTTCGATGGCCGCGTTCAATGCGAGCAGGTTGGTCTGTTCGGCCAAATCGTCGATCACTTCGATGATTTTGCCGATGCTGTCCGCGCGGCGACCGAGAACGTCTATAATTTCCGCCGAGGATTGAATCGCGGTGCTGGCGCGATTCAGTCCGGTGGTGGCCTTGTCCATGGTTTCCATTCCCACGCGTGCTTCTTCACGCGAGCGATGGGAAATGTCGACGAGCAGCTTCGCAGTATCGGCGACGCGCTGAATTGATGTGACCATCTGATCGATGGAAGCAGAGGTCTCCGCAACGCTCGAGGCCTGTAGTTGCGTGTTTTTCACCACGTTCTGCACGTTGATGCTCATCTCATGCATCGTGCTGGTCACTTCGTCGATCGCGGATGCCGCCTGCACGCTCACTTTGGCGGATTCGTCAGACGCGCTGGCCATTTGTCCCGCGCCGCTGGCAACCTGCGAAGCGCTGTCGCGAACGCGGCGCACCAGATCGCGCAAACCCTGCGTCATACGCCCGAAAGCTTTCGCCATGGTGTCTTGATTCGACCGCGGCTGTATGGCTACCGCGAGCTGCCCCTCGGCGATGGCCGCGGAAACGGACGCCATCTCCTTTAGGTGTACGATCATCTTGTTGAAATTTTCGGCGAGCACTCCGACCTCGTCGCTGCGGTGCACGTCGATCGATTGGTCAAGGTCGCCTGAATCGCCAATGCGCCGCGCCACTTCGATCAGGTGATACAAGGGTTGGGTGATGGATTTTGCCGTATAGAAGGCGATGAAGCCGCCGAGTACGACAGTAAGCAACGTGCCAACAATCGTCAAAATCGCACTCAACAGAGTGGCGCTGGCAGCCGAAGCGTTCGAATTGTCCTGCGCTTTTCGCACTTCCTGGCTTGCTTGATCCAGGATGCTTGTGGACTTATTGATCCACGCCGCGGGATCATGCTGCAGGTAGTAAATCTGCAAGTCCGAAACGGTGGCGTCCCCCGAATCCACCTGGTGCCGCTTGGCAATCATCGGCTTGGCGAAGCTGTCGGCCCACTGTTGTTCGTTGTCTTCGACCTGCGAGAGAGCGCTACGAAGATTTTGGTCGGTCACCTTCCCCTGGCTATCCTTCAGTTCCTGATCGAGGTCGCTGATTCCCTTATTGGTCTTTTCCTCGTCGCGGAGATCGCCACTGAGAAGATAATTCGCCAGGTTCAAGCGGTTTTCACTGATGCTGTATTGAACGTTCTCGATCGCTTGCACGTCGTTCAGTGTCGCCGTCACCTGGTTGCGCGTGCTGTATTGGCGCATAACCGTGAAAACGTTAATCAGCAGAAGAACCAGCATGATCGCCAGAACGGCGCCGAATCCCATGTACAGCTTCTTACTAATCGTCATATGAAAACCTCCAGCCCCGATCCGCCCGCCCTGCTGCAATTGGTGAGTGGCTAATTTGCCGTTCCGTTGAAAGTGAACTCTACGACTTCGGTTGTTTCCTTCGGCGCAGGCTCGAAGCGCCATTTCTTCAGCGCGTCCAGAGCTGCATTGACCAGCAAGGGACTTCCACCGACGACCCGAGTATCGGCGACATGTCCATCCGCCGCGATCTTTGCTTCGATCTTCACTTTTCCGGTCACGTTCATCTGTCGTGCCAGGTCGGGATACTCAGGGGTCACCTTGACACGGACCTTGCGCTTGGCGGCATCCGTTGTAGCGTCTTGCGCCAGCGCTCTGGGGGTTACCACCACGACGGTCCCACCCAGCACCGCCATAAGCCCCAGTCCTGCGAACACCGTCTTGAGTTTCATCGCATACCCCTCCATCAGGGAGAAATCCGACAGCAGAAAATGCACGGCGGATGCCATGATTGTGGCAATGGCGTCGGTTTTGGGACCGGCTGTGGCAAGGCGCTGAAAAGAAAGTGCTTCGTGCACGCTGAGGCGGTTCCAACTCACGGCGAGGGGCAGATCCCTCGTCTCAAACGGTAGGTCGGCGCCCGATTATCGTCTCAGCTTGCGACGAGACGGCAATTGTAGCTTAGAGCAACCGCGCTCCTGCAGTTGTTGACTCAAATTGAGATTGCACCGTAACGTGGACAACGGTATAGGCAAGCGCGCGCAAGCCCCCAATCCTCCATGCGTGCACTTAAACGAATCCGGGAAGTCCCAGCGCGTCTCGACGCTACCGTTGAGACGCTGCTCACGCAGTTCTCCGCCACAGCTCTGGAGCTAAATCCATCCGCCGGCATCGATGAGTTTGCCCGCCGGCTGACCACCCGGGCGACCGAAATGTTTGGAGCCCGCGGAGCAGCATTAGCCTTGCATAGCGGATCCTCATGGCAAATCGCGAGCCTCCACGGCGCTGGCAGTAGGTGGAACGAGAAGCTTCGAGAGCGCATGACCGTGGCTCTCAGCAAACACAGCAACGGAAAGGGATCGGAAATTGTGTCGGTCGCAGCCCCAGTTCTTCTTGGCTGGGACATATCGGATGCGCTCGGCTGGCGCTCTATCCGGTTGGTCCGCCTAGCGCGAAGCGAAGGTGCGTTGCTGGGCGTTCTGGCTTTGGCTGATCTGGAGCGCGATCTTTCTGTCACCGACGAGCAGGTTCTAGCGGCGCTCGGCGCGCATGCGTCGGTGGCACTCGAAAATCTACGCCTCTTCTCCCGCATCGAGCAATCGCGAAGACAGTGGGTCGAGGATGTTGACGCGATTTCGGACTTTATCCTGGTGCACGACGCGTCTGGACGCGTATTGCGCTTGAACCGCGCGCTTGCCGATCTACTGAAAACACGTCCCGCCGAAACGATCGGCAAAGAGGTTGCTGAACTAGGAATCTTAGGAGCGGCCGCGCGCGCTGGTCAGTGCCCTTTTTGCCGCAATCTCGCCGCCGCCCGCGAAGAATTCGTCCATCCGTCGGACGCCCGGACCTATGTGATATCCAGTTCGCGGATTCATTCCAGTACCGAAGGTGACGTGCGGACGATTCACGTGCTGAAGGACATCACCGACCGGCGCGAGGTCGAGCGGCGCTATCGCCACGAGAGAGATTTCAATCGCAATATTCTCAACAACACGCAGAGCATGATCCTCGTGCTCGATACGGCGGGATTGGTCAGCTACGCCAACCGGCGCTGTTTTGAAGTCGGCTATCGCGAGGAAAGTCTGTTGGGTCGGCCGCTGGTTACGATGATCCCACCCGCGCGGCGCCCGCTCGTCGCAGACGTGGTTGACCGCGCCCTTAGCGGTGTTGCCATTGAAAATCTCGAGATTCCGGTGCTTCGCGGTAGCCAATCGATCGGGCAATTTTCGATTAGCCTCAGTCCCATGCGGGACGAAAACGGCGAGATCAATAGCGTGGTTGCCGTGATGACCGACGTAACCGACGCCGCCAGCTTAAACGCGAAGCTGATGCACACGGAGAAGATGGCTGCGCTAGGCCAACTGGTGTCCGGCGTCGCGCACGAAGTGAATAATCCTCTGGCGGCAATCGTCGGTTTTACGGATCTGCTCCTTGAAAACCCCGCTCTTCCCGCCGAGGCGAAACAGGATCTCACTGTCATTCTTCAGGAAGCTGAGCGCACGCGGCAGATCGTTCAAAATCTTCTCAGCTTCGCTCGAGAAATGCCGGCGCAGCGCGAACCCGTGCGCGTGAATGCCGTCGTTCAGCAGACGCTGAAATTGCGTTCCTACGATCTATTGAGCCACGGTGTGGAAGTGATCGAGAGTTATGGGGACGAGATGCCGCTGACCGTAGGCGATCCGCACGAGCTACAGCAAGTGTTTCTAAACATTTTGAACAACGCCTACGACGCGATCCAGGAAGTGCGCCGGCCGGGCCGGATTGAAATCGCCACTTCCCGGAAGAATGGCCACGTGGAAATTTGCTTCAGCGACAATGGCCCCGGTATCCGCCATCCGGAGCGAATTTTCGATCCGTTCTACACGACGAAAGAAGTCGGCAAGGGCACCGGGCTCGGCTTGAGCATTTGCTACGGCATCATTCGCGCGCATCGCGGCGATATCGTGGCGCAAAACAATTCGGACGGTTTCGGCTGCACCTTCAAAGTGCGGCTGCCCGCGGCAACCGACCAGATCGCGGCGCGTGCCGCTGAGCAGGCGCGCCAATGAAGGAAGCACGCGCAATCGACGTGCGAGAGCCGATATTGGTGATCGAGGACGAGGTGTCGGTGGCCGGTTTTCTGCGCATCGCGCTGGAACGTCACGGCTACGGCGTGGTGATTTCCGCATCGGCCGCCGACGGATTGCAACTACTCGCCTCGCGCGAATTTCGCGGTGTGATTTCGGACGTCCGCACGCCCGGCGCGATTAGCGGTGCGGAAGTGCACGAGTGGCTACAGCGTCACCATCCCGGATTAGCGGCCCGGTTCGTGTTTATCACCGGCGACACCGCAAGTTCGGAAACGGCCACACTGCTGGCGCACGCGAATACGCCATGTATCGAGAAGCCGTTCCGCCTTCAGCAATTTCTGGCGGCGGTCGAAGGAACCATAGGCAAACCATGAAACAGGAACCCCAATTGCGACTCTTGATTGTGGACGATGAACAGAGTATCCGGCGCTTGTGCGTTACGGTGGGGCAAGGCCTGAACTTCGCATGCGCCGAGGCGGACACGGCCGAGGCCGCACTGGCGACGGTGGAGACTACCCCTCCCGACATCATTGTCACGGACCTCAAGTTGCCAGGCCAGTCCGGAACCGATCTGCTGCGCAAGATGAAGGACGTTATGCCTCGCACGGAGATCGCTATTATGACGGGACATGGTTCGATCGAGTCAGCCGTGGAGACCATGCGCGAGGGAGCATACGATTACATCGAAAAGCCATTCCGCGTCGAGCGCCTGCGGCAGTTGCTGCAGCGCATGGCTGAAAAGGTGCGGTTGGTTAACGAAAACCAATTCCTGCGCGAGCGCATGAGCGCTGATTCGCAGCTCGACGGCATCGTGGGCACGTCGACCAAAATCCAAGACGTGCTGCGGATGGTTTCTCGCTTAAAGGACACGCGTACTCCCGTTTTGATCACTGGTGAAAGCGGCACCGGCAAGGAACTGGTGGCTCGTGCAATTCATTTCCGCGGGCCTCTCGCGATAATGCCGTTCGTTGCCGTGGATTGCGGTGCGCTCGTTCCCACTTTGATGGAAAGCGAGCTTTTCGGACACGAAAAGGGCGCATTCACAGGAGCACTGCGTTCCAAACGGGGCCTTTTCCAAGCGGCGAACAGCGGGACCATTTTCCTGGATGAGATCGGCGAGTTGCCGCTCGAAATGCAGGCGAAATTATTACGCGTGCTTCAAGAGAAAGAAGTTCGCCCGGTTGGAAGCAACGACAAAATTTCGGTGGAGACCCGCGTGATTGCCGCCACCAACCGCGATCTCGAGGCCGCCTACCGTGCCGGGACGTTTCGCAAAGACCTTTATTTCCGGCTGAACGTCGTAACCGTCCACTTGCCAAGCCTTCGCGAACGCCGCTCCGACATCCCCCAACTAGCGCACTGCTTCCTCGATCGCTACGCTCCGGGTGAAAACGTGCAGATTGCTCCCGCGGTAATGAAGACGTTCCTGCAGTACGACTGGCCCGGCAACATCAGAGAACTGGAGAACTGCATTGCTCGTGCCGTGGCCCTAGGGGATCATCACACCATTGATCTGGCGGATCTTCCGCTGGCCGTTCGCGACGCGCAGGATTCGGAGTCCTTCATGCAAGATTCTGTCGAACTTTCCACCACCGCTTTGGCCGATTTGGAACGGATGACGATTCTCCGCGTTTTCGAGCAGGCGGGTGGCGACAAAGCGATTGCCGGAAAAATGCTGGGGATCAGCCGCGCGACCCTCTACCGCCGCCTGAAGCGTTACAACATTCCTCTTCGTTCCAGCCAGAAGCAATTGGTCGAAAGCGTCCAATGATTCGCCCACAGCATTCAACGGTCCTTGACTCTTACCCGCCTTTTGACACGAGACAACGTTGAGATTTCCGTGTCAGCATGAGACGAGGGCCGGTCATCGCTCTCGGTCTAGCTCGTAACTATATATAAATAGGGCAGCTACCTTACAGGCGAGTGCGGCTTTTTTGGCGTCACTCGTGCAAGTCTACTCTGGCTCGGACCGCCCCAGGCGATCGCTGTCAATAGGTCCGCACCTTGGCGCCGAGCCCTGGGCACTCTGAAAGGTAGACACTCTGATGTTGACCGGCTATCCAGAAGCAGTCTCCGGGCGAGCCGGGCAGACCTGCGTTGAGAAACTGTCTCACCTGTTTCCAAATGCCCTGCCGATACGAATCCCGGTGCAAGTCGAGTCGTTGCCGACCGGCCGACGGCGATTGCACGAAGATGCCGTGATCGAATTCGGAACCGCGCGAGAGGTGTTGTTCTCTTCAAGTTTGCCGTTGGAGTTTGAAGATCGAGTGCGGTTGGTGAACGCAGACGGAACTCTCGACGCCCGTGCCACGGTCGTGGCCGTCCGTTATCACAATGGAAGCAAGGCAGTGGCCGTGCGATTCCTCGATAAGGTGGAAAACTGGATCATCAAATCATGAGCCTGAAAACGACCAATTCACCCACAAAATCCCCGGTGGTCTCCAAGGCCCCGGCCACATCGAATTTGCGTCCCGATCAGCTGGCGATGCAATGGGAAGAGGCGCGACTCACCTATCCGATCTATTCCGCGCTGGCTGCGCAATTCAATCTTGCGCCGCTGCCGTATCGTGACGGCGAGTTGCCGCCCGCACGGCCAACGCGAGCGATTTTCGACAGGCATTTGCAGTGGCTCGAGGCGGTTGACGAAAAAGCGCTGGCCTACCAGTTGCGCCAGATTCCACCCTCGATTCTCAACGCCAGCGAAGAAGGACTTCGATCCCTGGTGCATCGCCAGCTCCGCAAGCCGCACAAGACAAGCGCCGACCGCGACAAAATCGATT
>JBOGMW010000231.1:0-52259 GCA_050746805.1 Candidatus Acidiferrales bacterium
CGTGGTGCGCGTAGAGTCAGGCGAAGAGGAAACAACGGCGGCCAACGATCCCCTGGCAGATCATTCGCGCGGCCGTTCAGGCGCGAACACGAGCTTCAACAGCGTGGCCGTGGAATGGACCGACACGGATCTTCGAACAATCTGAAACCTCCATGGCTGACGTCTTTCACCGCAACTTCTTTCTGAATGGACCGGCCGGGCGGCTAGAAGCGCAGCTGTGGACCACGTCGAATGAGCACCCAAGCCTTTCCGCGCTCGTTTGCCACCCCCATCCGCTTTTTGGCGGAACGATGCATAACAAGGTTGTCTATCAGGCAGCAAAGGCCCTGCATCAATGCGGAGCGCCGGTGCTGCGATTCAATTTTCGCGGCGCGGGCCACAGCGAGGGCACCCACGATGAAGGCCGCGGCGAGCGGGACGACGTCCGCGCCGCGCTCGATTACCTGGCGGCTGAATTCCCCGCCCTGCCGATCCTGCTGGCGGGCTTCAGCTTTGGATCGTCGGTTGGCCTGCGGGTGGGATGCAGGGATGCGCGGGTAAAGGAATTGATCGGACTGGGATTGCCGGTGGACAACGTGGACATGACATTCTTGCAGTCATGCGACAAGCCGAAATTGATCTTGCAAGGCGGGAACGATCAATTCGGCTCGCGAGCGAAACTGGACGATCTGTACGCCAGGATCGCGGAGCCGAAGAGGCTGGTAATGTTCGATGGAGCCGACCATTTTTTTGCGGGCGCGCTGCCAAAGGTCGGCGAAGCGATCAAATCGTGGGTTTCGGAGCGGTACTCGGCCCCTAGCACGCCCTCAGAGGTCTGAGACTCGCGGTTGCGATTAAAGCGTTCTCTGTTCGAACAGTTTCAAGAACTCGTCGCGCGCCGCGGGTTCCATTTTGACCATTCGCAAATTGGCGCGGACATGCTCCACGTGGCTCATGCCTGCAAGCGCGGTGGTGACGGCGGGAACCGACCGCGCAAACTGCAGCGCGCGCTCCGCGTCGTTTTCTCCGCGAAGCGCTTGAGCCATATATTGCGGAAGATTTCGCGTGAGCTGACCCTGCAAGAGCGATGCGCTGACGACCATGGTGATGCCCAGAGCGCGCGCGGCTTGGACCATCGCCAACGTCTTGCCGTGAACCACCTGGTTGGGCCGCAAGAGCGCCTCGGGCATCGCTAAATTCAGCGGCAACTGCAGAAACCGAAAATGATGATCGTCCCCGCCGACTTCGCGCGCCATGGCCTCGACTTCGGGCAGCGACATGTACCCTGGCGACTGGACGTTTTCGCGGAATGCGTTCCAGGTGGCCAATCCGTACGCGCTAATTTTTCCGCTAGCCACGGCGGATTCCATGAATTCAAAGGCTTGACGAAGGCGGTTGCGAAATTCCTCGGCCGGCACTTCGCTCATTTGCGTTTCGGGGTTGTGCAGGTAGAAGACGTCCACGCACGTAACGCCGAGGTTAGCCAGACTCCGATTTAGCTGGTCTTCCAGATAACGCGGCGCCATGCAATGGCAACCCGCGGCGATGTCTTCCGGGCGGAGAATTTCCGGTTCGAGATACTCCTCGGCGAAATAATCATCAGCATCATCGGGCATCTCGCCGTCGGGCGTCAGAAATCCGGCCTTGGTGCACAGCACGATCTCGTCGCGCGAGAAACCTTTGGCCGCGAGATGCTTCAGAGCTTCACCAATGGATCGCTCGCTGCGCTGAAGGCGATAATTGATAGCCGTATCGAGCACATTAAATCCGCCTTCGACGGCGGCAATCACCGATTCCGTGTAACCGCGGTCGGTAGCCTCGTCGGGTTCTCCCAGATACGTCCCGATGCCGATCGACGACATCACCAGTCCGCCGGGAATTTCGCGGAAATGTCCGGGCGCGGCGGCGCCATGAAATCGAGCGGCGTAACGAAGCGTCCCCTGCGGCGTGGCGCAGCCGGGAAATTTCCGTGCATCAATTGTTCCGGGGAGACGCATTCCAGCCTCACGTCCAAAATTTTCAACGAGGCGAAGTATAGCAAACGTGGAGCTTCCTTGCGCCGGACGGCGCATCCGCGCGATTATTCGACGATAGGCGCGCTCATCTCCTGCGCCGGCTCGCCGCCCGCCATGCCTTGCGCGACGATCAGCTCCTGGGCCTTGATGCGAATCTTCGGCAAATTGCGCGCGAAGAAAATCGCGCCGATGATGGCGATGCATCCGCCAAGAGCCAGGGTGTGTGGGGCTCCCAAGCGATCAGCCAACATGCCGTAGAGCAGCGAGCCGAGCGGCGCCATGCCCATGAACATCATCGAGTACACCGCCATGATGCGCCCGCGCAGCCGGTCCGGCACCATTACCTGAATGAGGGTGTTCGACGAGGCCATTTGCGTCATCATCGAAAAGCCCATCGGGACGAGCACGCAGAGCGACAGCCAATACCATCGCGAAAAAGAGAAGAGGACTAGCCCGGTGCCGAAGCCGCCGCACGCAATCGCCACCAGCCTGCCGAGGCCGTTCACGCCGCGGCGGGAGGCTAGAGTGAGCGCACCGAGCAAGGCGCCCACTCCGACCGCACCCATCAACATTCCGTAAGTGCGCGCGGTACCGTGCAGGATCTGTTCGGCGAAGACCGGCATCAGTACTGAATATGGCATAGCCACCAGGCTGACCAGCGCGATCAGCATCAGAAGAGCGCGAATCGGAGAAGTATTGCGAGCGAAACGGAACCCTTCGCGAACGTGTTCGAGCGGTGGGGCATGCGCGCCTTCTCTTTTAGGTTTCGGCGCGATGCGCATTAAAAGCAGCCCGGCGATCACGGCAATGTAGCTGACGGAATTCCCGAAGAAGCACCAACCTTCGCCTACTTTGTACACAATGATTCCGGCGATGACCGGGCCGATGACGCGGGCGCCCTGGAACATGGATGAATTCAGCGCGATCGCGTTCATCAGATCTTCGCGGCCGACCATTTCCACCAGAAATGCCTGGCGAGTGGGAATATCGAACGCGTTTACTACTCCCATGGCCGCCGCCAGGATGATTACCAGTTCGACGGTGATACGGTGCGTCAGCGTTAGGTACGCCAGCGTGCCGGCCAAAAGCATCGATGCTGTCTGGGTGCCGATTACTATTTTTCGACGGTCAAAGCGATCGGCCACATATCCGCCTGCCGTGGCGAAAACCGATACAGGTATCTGGCTGGCGAACGCAGCGACGCCGAGCAGGAACGAAGATCCCGTCAAGCGGTAGACCAGCAAGGCTTCGGCGGCCGTATCCATCCAGGTGCCAATTAGCGATATCAGCTGGCCGCCGAAGAAAAGCTGAAAGTTGCGATGCTTGAGCGAACGGACCGTGTCCCGGAATCTGGACCGGTTCTGAAACGCCGTAGGATTGCTTGCGTCGCCCTCGCTCATCTGGTCATTGTACGATGCCGCGACCTAGGGCACGGATTCGATCGCTACCGTTGGTGTTCTTTTTTCGCTTGCCGATCAGGTTTTCTCCGGCGGAGTTTTGCTGGGTGGGGATTGCGGCGCTGTGGCTTGGAGGAGGCGGCTGCACGCACGCAGAATCCTCCGATAAGGCCAATCTTTCTCCCGAAAGAAGATTTCGCCCTCGCGCGGCTTCGAATAGAACCAGCGTGCAATCATGGCGAGATGTTCCGATAGCTCGGCTGGCGCGGAGTGCAGGCCGTACCGCTTGCGCATTTCAGTGAGATCTGACGCCGGAATTGTCTCGACTTGAATGACACTTTCCGGTGGTTCGCTGGCGTTCAATTCCTGGGCATTCGGAGCGGCTGGATGGTCCGGCGGCAGCTCGGATTTCGCGGCGGCTGCCTCGGGGTCCAATTCGTGCCGGAGAATCGCCTCGACCGAGCGCGGCTGGCTGGACTCTCCGAAGTCCAGGAACACCGGCTCGGATAGCAACCCTCGGCGAACGGGGAAAACGGCAATCGATTTTTCTTCGGCGGCGCGGTGCAAGATCACCGCGTCAATATGTTCGATGCGCCGGGCAATTTCCGGCAAGCCCCAGAGCGCGGCGGAGACTTTTTCCAGTCGCTTATGAATGGCGGCGGCTTGCTCGAAATCGAGCGATTCGCTGGCCGCTTCCCTTTCGCGCTGAAGCTGCTCTTTCAGCCATGAGCCCGTCGAATCCAGGGTTTGCAGAACGCGGGCAACCTCCACGTCATATTCCTGTTTGCTACAGCCCGCAAAACACGGCGCCAGGCACATTTTCATTTCCGAATAAATGCAGCCGGGATAGTTCGGGTCGCGGCGGATTTTAATCTGGCAGCGCCGCATCTTGAAGAGGTCGAGAAAGGCTTCGGCGAACCCGTCGGCTGAGCGGCGCGAAGCGAATGGGCCAAAGTAGAAGGCGTCGTCCGCACGCAGGCCGCGCGTCACATAGCAGCGCGGATATTCATTGCGTAAATTCACTTTCAGCAGAGCCGGGCGGCGCAGACGCAACAAGTCGCGGTAGCGTTGGGGAAGTTTTTCGCGGGCGTTCTGGTATAGCGTGAGAGTTTGTTCGAATTTCGAGCCGGTGACGCGATAGCGGATTCCGGAAGCGACGGCCCGCAGATTCAGGCGCTTCGAAGGGCTATCTGGCGGTCGCAATAGTCGCTCGGCGGCGCGGCGAATGTCCACAGTGCGCGCGAGATACGGCTGCGCACCGGCTTCCGCCATTTGCAATAGGAGAACGCCTGGGCGCGCCGGAAGCGAGGCGAAAAACCCTTCTTCGCGCGCGAGGTCAAATGCGAGCCCGGAGTCGAGTTCAAGCATGGAAGAAACGAAATGGCGTCGGCGTCACGGCTGGTGGCCGCGAAGCGCCCAGGAGGCAATCACCAGCCGCTGGATTTCGCTGGTGCCTTCGTAAATTTCTGTAATCCGTGCATCGCGATAGGCGCGTTCGACGGGATATTCGCTGCTGTAGCCGTTTCCACCATGAATTTGAATGGCTTTGTGCGCTACGCGGGTAGCCATCTCACTGGCGTAGAGCTTGGCGATGGATGCCTCCATGGAAAAGCGCGCACCGGTGTCCTGTTTCCAGGCGGCGCGACGGGCCAGCAGGCGGGCCGCGTCGATCTCAGTGGCCATGTCCGCGAGCATGAACTGGATGGCCTGAAATTCGGCGATGGGATGGCCAAACGCCTGGCGCTGGCGGGCGTAGGAAAGCGCAGCTTCGTAGGCGCCTTGCGCGATACCGATGGCCTGGGATGCGATTCCGACGCGCCCGCCATCGAGCGTGGAGAGGGCAATTTTGTAGCCCTCGCCTTCTTGGCCGATGCGATTCGCAACGGGCACTTCGCAATCGCTGAACACCAGCTCGGTGCAGGAGGTAGCGTGGATGCCGAGCTTCTTCTCGTCCTTGCCGACGGCGAAACCGGGCGTGCCCTTGTCAATCATCAGGACGGTAATTCCCTTTTCGCCCTTTTCTGGCTGGGTGTTCACGTAAACCATGGCCGCGTCGGCTACTCCACCGCAGGTAATCCAAGCTTTGGTACCGTTGACGACGTAGCAATCGCCTTTGCGGACTGCTTTCGTTGCGAGGGCCGCGGCGTTTGAACCAGCTTGTGGCTCGGTGAGCGCGTAGCAGCCGATCGCTTCGCCGCGCGCCATGGGCTCCAGATACTTGCGCTTTTGTTCATCAGTCCCGAAGCGATGCAGGCAATCGCCGTAGAGCGAGTTTTGAACGGAGAGAATTACTCCCGTGGACGCGCATGCGCGGGAAATCTCCTCTATCATGATGCTATAGCTGATTTGGTCCATGCCCGCACCGCCGCAGGATTCGGGTAGCGCCACGGCGGTAAGGCCCAGAGCAGCGGCTTTGCGAATGATTTCGCGCGGAAAGCGGCCGGTCTCGTCGAGTTCCTTGGCAAAGGGACGGACCTCCGCTTCGGCAAAATCCCGCACGCTCTTTTGCAGCAGCTTTTGCTCTTCGCTGAGTTCGAGATTCACGAAATCGCCCTGGCGGCCGGATCAAAAAGCTCGCATCCGGAGGCCGAATTACTCATCCGATTGTAACAGCGGAACATGCGGCCGCACTTGAAAGCCTTCGAGGTGTAGCCATATGATCGGGATTCATCGCTGCGAAGTTGGTGCAAGAGTTTCGCGAGGGAGGAAATATGGAGCCGCGTCTTGACGCTTACAAAATCGCGCCGCAAGCCTATCCTGCGGTCGCGGCACTTCAGAAATACGTGGATTCCTGCGGACTTGAGCGGCCAACGCTCGAACTCGTGCGGCTGAGAGCTTCGCAGATCAACGGCTGCGCGTACTGCCTGGACATGCATACGAAGGACGCTCGCGCGCAGGGAGAAACCGAACAGCGCCTGTACCTGATCAGCGCGTGGCGAGAAAGCCCGTTCTATACAGAGCGCGAGCGGGCGGCGCTGGAATGGACGGAGGCGGTAACGCTGGTCAGCGAAAGTCACGTGCCGGACGATGTGTATGACAGAGTGAAACAGCATTTCACTCCGCTGGAGCTGGTGAACCTGACGGCGGCAATCGCCATGATCAACACTTGGAATCGCCTGAGTGTGGCATTCCGCGCCGTTCCGGGCAGTTATCAGCCAGATTTGCAGAAGCTTAAGCAACGTGCCTAGCGCCGCTAGCACCCACGCTAAATTTGCGGCGCAACGCGTAAATTGCCTATAATGGCCGGGTAGGCTGCACATTTGACCGGCGGCACCCCATAGGCGTATAGAGTTCCCATAACCTGCGACGCGCAAATGATCGATCTGACGGAACAAATTAAGAAAAAGCTGAAGGACGAAATAGCCGTCCTTGAGCACGAGCTACACAGCGAACTGCCCAAGGAGATCAAAATAGCGCGCGCGCACGGCGATCTGTCCGAGAACGCCGAATACAAATACGCCAAGGAACGGCAGTCGTACGTGTCCGCCCGGCTCGGCCAGCTCCACCAACGGATGGCCAACCTGTCGATGATGAATCTGAACAACTTGCCCAAGGATCGCGCGGCGTACGGATCGCGGATTGTGGTGCTCGACGTGGAGAAGGATTCGAAGGTGACCTACAAACTGGTCACGGTCGAGGAAGCGGACGCGGCGCAAGGACTGATTTCCACGAGTTCGCCGATCGGCCGCGCATTACTGGGCAAGAAAGTGGGCGATGAAGTGCAAGTTACCACTCCGGCAGGCGTAAGGAACTACGAGGTGGTGGAGCTGCTGACGATTTACGATGAAGAATAGCGGAGTGAGGCTCGCTCCATGCTGACGCGCAACATTAGCCGCTACTTTTCCTGGCCGGTACAACGTCTGGCAGCGCTGCTGGCCAGCACTGGAATTCACCCCAACGTCATCACGTGGTCCGCGCTGGCGGCGAATCTGTGCGCTGGCGTGTTGTTTGCGGAAGGGCGCTTTCCGGCGGCGGGCGGGCTTGTGATCGTCGCGGGGCTTTGCGATCTATTGGACGGTCCAGTGGCCCGGTTGCAGAACCGCGTTTCGCTTTTTGGCGGGTTTCTGGATTCGATACTCGACCGCTACGCGGACTTCCTTCTCTTCCTCGGGCTTCTCGTTTATTACGTAGAACTGAACCGTTTCCGTTACGCGGTACTGGCCGGTGCGGCAATGGCCGGAGCAGTGATGGTCAGCTACGCTAAGGCGCGCGCCGCTTCGCTGGTGCCGGAATCCGACGTGGGCTTCTGGGACCGGCCCGAACGCCTGGCTCTAATCATTGTGGCGGCGCTCGCGAATCGCATGGGGCTGGCGCTCTGGATTTTGGCCATCGGTCCAAACATCACCGTGATACATCGCATCGTACACACGTGGAAACAAGCGGAAGCCACGGGGAATACGCTGGCGCAGAACGCCGCACTGCCGGGCGGAGACCGTCTGCACGGACCGGGAGCGCAGCCCGGCGCGCAGGGGAGCCAGGCGCCGGTGCGATCGAAGGCCGCGCAAGCGGGACACTTCATGATGCGGGCACGGCGGCATTCAGCGGGGCGGGAGCGTTGATGTGCCAAAGTTGATGAGCATTATCGGTTTTATTTTGATTTGCGCGGGAATCGATCTGCTGTGGCAGTCGAGAATGGATATCCGCTATTGGTTTGCCGCGTATCGTTCCGTGCTACGGGAGCTATTGCGCCGACGCGACGTTTCGCGGTTGGTCACGGTAGCGCGAAAACGGCAGGGCGCCACCGCCGTGCTGCTCGGAATGTGCCTGGTCTTTTTGGTGGGTCCGGTGCTGATTGTGACCGGTGTTGCCCTGATGTTGTTGTTCCCCAGGCCCTAGACTTTCTCGGACAATCTTGAAACCCTCTCTCATCGTTCACGGCGGCGCCGGAAACATACCGGATGGCGCAGTGGCGGGCTTTCGCCGAGGCGTCCGCGCCGGAGTGGAAGCAGGCTGGCGAATTCTTTCCGCCGGAGGCGCGGCGATTGACGCGGTGGAAGGGGCGATCGTAGCGATGGAAGAAGATCCAGCGCTCGATGCCGGAGTGGGTTCGCATTTGAACCGCGATGGACGCGTGCAGCTGGACGCGATCATCATGGACGGCATGTCGCTGAAGGCCGGCGCAGTGGCGGTGGTTGAGCGCATCCGCAATCCGATTCGCCTGGCGCGCCTGGTGCTGGAAAAATCCGAACACATGATGCTGGCTGGCGCAGGCGCCGAGCAGTTCGCAATAGAGAACGGCTTCCCGCTAAGCGATCCCGATGAGCTGATTACCGAGACCGCGCGCTCCGAGTGGCAGAAGCTGCGGGAGCAGTCACTCGCTAGCGAGGGTACGCCGGCGCAGCCGCGCGGGACGGTGGGCGCAGTGGCGCTGGATGCGGAGGGCAACCTGGTGGCAGGCACGTCGACCGGCGGAACGCGCAACAAATATCCGGGGCGAGTGGGAGATTCGCCGCTAATTGGCTGCGGCTGCTATGCGGACGCCGAGGCCGGCGGGGCTTCGTGCACTGGGTATGGCGAAGGGATTATGAAGATCGTGATGGCCAAGCTGGCCGCCGACCTCTTACGCGACCCGCGGGTTCTTCCGCCGCATCGCAAAAGACGAGGGAAAACAACCATCGCGCAAGCGGTTGCGGACGCATGCGTACGGCTCTTGGGCCATAGAGCCCATGCTGAAGGAGGGTTGATTCTGATGGATCGCGAGGGTCGTCCGGCAGCGGCATTTTCGACGCCGCGCATGGCATATGCTTACGTGGAAGCGGATGGGTCTTTCACAATCGCCCCGTAGTTTTTTGGCTTTGGAGGAGAGCTTCGCCAGATATTCGTCTCTTGTTCGCTTGAATATTTTAAAAACTTCTTGCGCTAGTGCATCGTTTGCAAGAGAATCTGAACAGACACACTTAGTTATATAAAGGCCCGCGCAACGCCATCTTCTCTCCTCGGACGTCTCGCGCGGGCCTCCTTTTTTCTCCCGCATTGAGCAGCCGTAGACTAAGAGACGTTCGGCAACGAGCGGACGTGGAGCGATTGGACGAAGGCAATCGATCAGCAGGAAAGCAAGCGGTCGTCGTGTTCGGGAACAAGCTCACTCAGGAGCACGTCCTGCTCTTGAATCACAGGATAGCCTTCGGAGCAGGTGATAAGGTGGGCGAGGGCGCGGGGTAGAAACAGGCCTTCGTCGCTGGCGCGCAGATGCGCGCGCGATTGCCATAGCCCGATTATTGTGCAGCGAGTCTTCGGGTCGTTGTGGAGGCCACGGAGAACCATAAAACCGCGGAAACCGCGTTCTTTCTTGGCCTCGGGCAATAGTGTGCGGACGGACTCGAGAAACTCATCGAGCTTCCCGGGTAGAATGGTGAAGCGCCACGTGCGAGCGTACATGGACACCTCCGCTGCTTGAGCGAATTCCGTGTTTGAGAGGGCCGCGCATCAGAGGCAGTCGCCCCGCGTGCCGACGGTGGCGAAGGCTATCACGATAAACCCTAAGAAGATACGGTCATCGAATGCCGGCCGGGGTACGACTTGCAGCTGCAAATCAGTGCGCGTACGATCAGAGGAGGCGGCTTACCAGTGCGCAGAGCGGAGTCCGGCTATGCCACTGGCGAAGGGGATCCCAATTGAGATACATCGCTCTGTTTGTAGTGCTAGCTCAGAAGTGAACGGCGAATGAAGACTGATCAAAAGAATTCCACACAATTCAAGGCTCTGCTGAAATGGTCCTCCCTGCGCGGAATCCTGGTACTCGCGGTGGTGTTGGCGATATCCATGATGATAAGCGGCTATTTCGGAAGTTCGGCCTCTGCAACAGCCGCGCAGACGGACGAGATGCAAGAATCGGTGCAGAAGTTCGCGAAGGTGCTCGCGCTGGTGCAGCGATCCTACGCCGCCCCCATCAACGTCGATCAAGCCATCTATGACGGGGCGATCCCGGGCATGCTGCAGTCGCTTGACCCACACTCCGAGTTCTTCGATCCCAAGGCTTATGCGGCCTTTCTCGAGCAGGAACAGGGACGCTACTACGGTGTCGGGATGGTGATCGAGCAGGGCGCAAATGGGCAGACGATGGTGCAGGTACCATTCGTCAATTCGCCGGCGTACAAGGCCGGGATTCGACCGGGTGATGCGATCCTGAAAGTGGACGGCAAGAGCTGCGCGGGATTGAACACGTCTGAGGTTGCCAATTTACTCCGCGGAGCAAAGGGAACGCCGGTGACGATCACGCTGGGTCGCGAAGGTTGGGCGAAGCCCATCGAAGTAACGGTGACCCGCGCGGAAATCCCGCGGCCCGCTGTGGAATACACGGCAATGGTGCGCCCGGGAATCGGCTACATCCGTGTTTCAACTTTTAATGACACTACAACGGATCGCGATTTTGTTGCGGCGCTCGACCAGTTGGATGCGCCGAAGCTCGACGGGTTGGTGATCGATTTGCGAAACAACGGCGGCGGCTTGGTGGACCAGTCCGTGGGCATGGCCGACATGTTTTTGCACAAGGGTGATCTGATCGTTTCGCACCATGGCAGGTCATCCCCGGAACGGCGTTATTACGCGATTCGCGGGAACCAAGGCTTGGACGTACCGGTTGTGGTGCTGATCAATGGGCAAACCGCTTCCGCTTCGGAGATTTTCGCGGGCGCGTTGCAGGACCACGATCGCGCGTTGATCGTGGGAGAGACCAGCTTTGGAAAAGGACTGGTAGGCACGCAATTTCCGCTGACCTACAACACCGCTCTGATGCTGATTACGGCGCGCTACTACACTCCGAGCGGCCGCTCAATTCAGCGCAGTTACAAGAACGAAACGCTCTACGACTACCACTACAACCCTCAAAAGCCTGCCACGCAGGAAGCGAAACTCACGGACACCGGACGCACGGTTTATGGCGGCGACGGCATCACTCCGGATGTTGCTGTTCCCGATCCGAAGCCGGATGATTTAGAGCAACTGCTGGAACGGCGTGGTGTGCTGTACCCCGCATCGCTGCCGCCCCAAGGGATTGGCGATTTCGTGCGCTTCTATCTGGGAGAAAATCAAAACGTTTCGCAGAGCTTCGTGGTAAACGACGCGGTGATCGCAGAATTGCGGAAATATCTGGATCAGCAGCACATTGAAGTGACCGACGCACAAATCCAGCGAAACCTTCCTTATCTGAAATGGGAGATTCAGCGCGAAGTGTTCACCAGCGTCTTCGGTCTGGATGCGGGATATAAAATCGCGCTGGAGAACGATCCGCAATTGGACAAGGCCATCGACTCCATTCCGGCCGCAGAGGCTCTCTACGCCAACGCTCGAAAGATGCTGGCGCAGAGAACGTCGAGCAGCAACGACCAACCATAATTCTCCATGTTCAGTCTTTCCTGAGCGCCGGATTCGACCACCCGTCGGCGATGCAGGGGCGTGCGCTGTCGTGCACGGTCAGGCAGGCGTTAGGGCAATCGCCTGTTGCGCCCATCGCCGTGAAGGTAGATGCTGGACTCGGACGGGATTGGCGGCGGGAGGTGCGGACATGTTTCGATCGAAACCGCATCAGGTGCGCTGGATTTGGATCGCGCTGATCGCAGCGGCGCTAGGTTCGGGAGAGCAATCGGCACGCGCGCAGCGCCGCGCTGGCCACTCCGCGACCGCTGCACACCCAATTTTCAGAACGTATGCTCCCCGTCCGCAATTGGCGCGCCCAATCAGTCCGCGTGTGATGCCGGCCCGAGCGGTGCGCTTGGCATATCCCCGTACCGTGCCGATTCGCCGGCCGGTAATAGGTCAGCTGCCGCCATCGATGCGGATGGGCACTTACGCGGTACCGCGGACTCTCGCGCCATACTCAAGAATCCTCCAAGCATATGCGCAGCCCGGTTTCACGCAACTTGGCCTTCGTGGCGCCGCGTTTCAGCCTAGAACCTCCTGGAGAGGCTTGGGTCCGCGCGGATATTTTAATTCGTTTCTTTTTGGCGGAGCGTACGTCAACGACTTCGGATATTGGGAAGCGCCGGCAAATTATCAAATGCTTCCGCTGGGATTTGGGCTGTGGCCTGCGTGCGATTCAGCAGCGATACCGGGAAGGTTCTGGACCATAGGCCCATGCGCCGGCATCGGCGATTATCAGGCGGTCACGCCGGCTACCGAGAACGAATATGCTCCGCAACAGTATTTTCAAACGCCGATCGAGATAATCGAGGAGCCACAGCCTGTCGCGCCGCCTTCCACACAGAAACCACCAGCGGCTCCGGCGCAGAAACAAAACATGCTGGTTTGTTTGACGAACGGACTGAACACGGAAGTCTCCGACTGGTGGGTGGCCGAGGGCCGATTTTATTTCATTCCGATGCGCGGCAAAGCCGAATCGGTGGACCTGGGCACACTTGATCTTCAAAAGACAATCGAAGAAAACGAGAAGCGCGGACGGACGTTCATCCTTAATTTCACGCCGCCATCCGAACGCCCGGTATTACCAGAGTTGCCGCCAGGACCGCAGAAATAAACAACCTGATTCCGCCGCTCGCCCGAACTACTACACGGCCACCAATTCTCGTCCAACTACGGCTTGAGTTAGAGGACACTATCGCCATCGGGCTCATATCTGACACAGGTGGCGGTAAACCATTCGAGGCGCACAGGAGCAGTTGTCGAACTAGCACATTCACGGCACGGCGCGGTACGCCACGCCGGCACTCGCCTGCTTGAAGCGGCGCGGAGGCGTGTGCTAGCATCCGGGTTTTCGACCCTGTCTCTGCGCTCCGCAGACCAGGGCCGCAGGGTCATCGGGCGCGAGGGCCGGGGGGCGGCGCCGTGATGCAAACCGCAGCGCATAGGTCGGAGTATCACGCCAAGTTTTTCCCACACGAAATGCCTGTCTGCGCGGAGGTGTGCGGCAACGCTAGTCTATTCAGTGCCTCGACGAAGCACACGCGGCTGCACGTGATCCACAAGGCGCGAGTTACGCGCGTTCCACGGAGTTTCAGTAACAAACGAGGTGAAACATGAAATCGTACACAACCGAATGGATACGCAACGTGGGCATTGTAGGCCACGGCGGCGCGGGGAAAACCCAGCTCGTGTCGTCGTTGCTATATACGGCGGGGATGACGCCGAGGTTCGGGAAAGTGACCGACGGCACCACCACCACCGACTGGGATGAAGAGGAAATCGCGCGAAAAATCACCATCAGCACCGGGCTGGCGTTCGTGGAATGGCAGGGCGAGCACCAGTCCGAAAAAACGAAGATCAACATTTTGGATACGCCCGGATATTCGACGTTCATCTGCGACACCAAGGCCTCGATGATCGCGGCGGACGCTGCGCTGATCGTAATCGACGCGGCTGCGGGCGTGCAAGTAATGACCGAAAAGGTATGGGATTATGCGGTGGAATACGGGCAGCCGCGCGCGTTTATCTTGAACTGGATGGACCGCGAATTGGCGAGTTTCGACCGCGCGATTGCTTCGCTGGAGCAGGTGTTCGGACGCGGCGTGGTGCCGGTTCAACTGCCGATCGGAAGCGAGAAGAGCTTTCGCGGATTGATCGATTTGGTGACGATGAAGGCCTTGCGCTACACGCCCGACGGCGGCGGCAAGGCAACAATCGAGGACATTCCAGCGGACATGGCGGAGGCGGCGCAGGCCGCCCACGAAAAACTCGTGGAGATGGTCGCCGAAGGCGAAGACGAGCTGATGCAGGAGTTCTTCGAAAAGGGCACGCTTCCAGCGGAAGACCTGAAGAAGGGATTGCACGAGGAAGTGCGTGACGGGAAGGTATTTCCCGTGCTGCTCAGCTCGGCGCTGCATTGCATCGGCGCGGATGCCATCCTGAACTTTCTGGCGGAAATTTTCCCCGGTCCGAGCTACCGTGGCGCGGTGCGCGGACTCAAATCGCCAGGGCGAACCGGCGAAGAGATCGAGCGAAAAATCGCCGACGCCGAGCCGGTTTCTTTGGCGGTGTTCAAGACGATTGCCGATCCATTTGCAGGACGAATTTCGTGTTTCAAAGTGATGTCCGGTCTTCTTAAAAATGATGCGACGCTGCAGAATTTCGACCGCAACGGGGCGGAGCGACTGCAGCACATCGAGGTACTGCAAGGCAAAACCGGGACGGCAGTGGCCGAGCTACACTCGGGAGACATCGGCGCCGTGGCGAAACTGAAAGATACGCTCACGAGCGACACGCTGGGCGACAAAAACGCTCCCGTCTATTATCCGGTCGCGAAGATCCCGGAGCCTTCGATTACCTTTGCCATCGAGCCAAAGACACGCGCGGACGAGGATCGCATCGGCGTGGCTATCCACAAAATTTTGGAGGAAGACCCCTCGCTGCGATTTTCTCGCGATCCGCAGACGAAGGAGTTTCTACTTTCGGGCGCTGGTCAGCAGCACATCGAGGTGATCGTTTCCCGGCTGCGCAAACGCTATCACGTGGACCTGACCTTGCATCCGCCCAAGGTGCCCTACCGCGAGACGATCCGCGCGAAAGCCGACGCCGAAGGCAAACACAAAAAACAGTCCGGCGGGCACGGCCAGTTCGGAGTCGCGCGCATCCGCATGGAACCCCTACCGCGAGGAAAAGGGGTCGAATTCGTGGACGATGTTTTCGGTGGCGCGATTCCCAGGAACTGGATTCCCTCCGTCGAGAAAGGAATTCGCGATGCTGCGGAGCGCGGATACTTGGCAGGCTTTCCGATGGTCGACTTCCGGGCGACGCTGTACGACGGCAAATATCACGACGTGGACTCGTCCGATATCGCTTTCAAAATCGCCGGATCGATGGCGTTTCGCGAAGCGATGAAGCAGGCGCGGCCGGCGCTGCTCGAACCGGTAATGAACGTGGAGGTGTATGCGCCCGAGCAGTACTCAGGCGACATTATGGGCAACTTGAGCGGACGTCGCGGGAAAATCAGCGGCAGCGAAGCGCGGGGCGGCAATGTGGTGGTAAAGGCGTTGGTGCCGCTGTCGGAGATGCTTAGCTACGCCAATGAGCTGATTTCGATGACGCAGGGGCGCGGCACCTATTCAATGGATTTCTCACACTACGATTACGTCCCGCAGGAATTGGCCGAAAAAGTGATCGCAGCGCACAAACCACATCACGCAGGAGAAGAAACCGAGGCGGCTACAGCTTAGCTTTCTTCAGCAGCGCGTGGAGACCGTGGGGATGCTTCGCGGCCGAAGAATTCGGCTGATTGGCTGCGGTTTCGGTGTTCTGCGCGGAAGCCGGTTGCGACGAGGCGCTCTGCGACGCGCTAGCCGGAGGAGTGGCAAATGCGGGGCACCCGACACCGTAACACGGCCCGGCGCCCCGAAAATGCAGGCATCCGGCCAGGCTCACAGCAGACAGTATTACCAGCAGTAGACCGGGGAATTTCATCGGTTGTCCCTTTCGGTGTGCGCCGGGCGGCGCTAAAGCGCGTGCATCGCTTATCACAATGCTGACACAGGCACGGCGCTCTTACGCCTCGTTTCCGGGCGAGCGCGTCCGCGAAGACAATAGAAGATAAGGCGAAGCGGGCGGCCCACTGCATGTTTTGATGCGAAACACGGCCGAAATGCCACAGCTTAGGTCGCGCCTGCCGTCGCCGATGCCTCCGGAAAACACCCGGATTGCGAAGTGCAAATTAGTGAATCGGCATCTTTGAGAAGAAATTTAGTCATTTGGGGAACGTAACGGAGGTTCTAAACTGTTTCGATGACTCGAGCGATTGAAGATTACGCAATGATCGGCAATTGCGAGACGGCGGCGCTGGTGGCGCGCGACGGCTCGATGGATTGGATGTGTCTGCCCCGTTTCGATTCCGATGCGTGCTTCGCAGCGTTAGTGGGGACTCCTGAAAACGGCCGCTGGCTGATCGCTCCTAAAGCGAAGGCGAGAACGAAGCGCAGATACCGGCCAGACACGCTGATACTCGAAACGGAATTCGTGACCGCCGGAGGATCGGCACTGCTGACAGATTTCATGCCGCTGAATACCTCAAAGCCGAAGATCATTCGCGTGGTGCGCGGGCTCCGCGGCAAAGTGCACATGCAGACGGAGCTGGCCATCCGGTTCGACTTTGGCCGCACCGTACCGTGGGTAACGCGTCAGAAGGGCGCCATGGTCGCAGTTGCGGGACCGCACCTGCTGGCGCTCCGCACGCCGGTGCGGATGGAAGGCAAAGATCTGCTTACGGTGGGCGATTTTACGGTGAACGCCGGACAGAAGATCCCCTTTGTGATGGAATATGGTAGCTCGTACGAACCGGTTCCTTCCAGGATTAGCTGGGTAAGAGCCCTCAAAAAGACCGAACAGGCCTGGGGGCGATGGACCTCCAGGCTGAAGTACGACGGGCCGTGGGCGATTGCGCTGAAACGTTCGCTGATCACGGTGAAAGCGTTGAGCTACGCGCCGACGGGTGGAATCATTGCGGCGCCGACCACTTCCTTGCCGGAGCAGATAGGCGGTCCACTCAACTGGGATTACCGCTTCTGCTGGGTGCGCGATGCTACGTTTACTCTGCTGGCCATGATCCACGCCGGTTACCACGCGGAAGCAACACGCTGGAAGGAATGGCTCAAACGTGCTGTGGCCGGAAGCTTCGACCAACTGCAAATGCTCTACGGAGTCGCGGGCGAGCGGAGGCTGGTCGAATGGGAGGCCGATTGGCTCTCAGGATACGGCGGTTCTGTCCCGGTACGCATCGGAAACGCCGCTAGCGAACAACTGCAGCTCGATGTTTACGGCGAACTGGCGGATTGCTTGCACCAGGCGCGCGGGTCCCGAATCGGAGATCACGACCGCGAAGGATTCCATCTGCAAATCGAGCTGCTCGATCAACTGGAAAAAATTTGGTGCGAGCCGGACAACGGCATTTGGGAGGTTCGCGGGAAAAAGCAGCAATACACCCATTCGAAAATGATGGCGTGGGTAGCCTTTGACCGGACGATCAAGTCAGCGGAAATGTTCAAGATGGCAGGACCCGTAGCTAAGTGGAAAACATTGCGAGAGGAAATTCACGATGACGTTTGCCGGCGAGGATTTAACAAGAAATTAGGCGCGTTCGTGCAGACGTATGGGTCGAAGCGGCTTGATGCCAGCCTGCTGCTCATGCCTCTGGTGGGCTTTCTTCCCGCGAATGATCCTCGCGTGCAAGGCACGGTAAAGCAAATCGAAAAGCGATTGATCCGCAAGGGTTTGGTGTTGCGGTACGAAGTTCCCAAGAAGAAGGACGGATCGGCGGGAGAAGGCGCGTTTCTGCCGTGCAGCTTTTGGCTCGCGGACAATTACGAGCTGATGGGCCGGCACGAAGAAGCGAAAAAGTTGCTGCTGCGGCTGCTGGGATTGTGTAACGACGTGGGATTGCTGGCAGAGGAGTACGACTTCGAAAAACAGCGCCTGCTGGGCAATTTCCCGCAGGCGTTCACCCACTTGGCGCAGATTAATACGATACTCAACCTGAACGCGGCTGAAGGCGGCCCGGCGCATCAACGATCGGCACGTCGATCTGGCACCTCCCTGAAGGAACAGAAAGCGCGGGCCGCCAGGCTGCGCGGAGATCACCGAAGTCTCGTCAGCACGGCGGCGAAGAAACCGTCGGTGCCATGAACGGCCGGCGACGTGCGAAAGAATCCCTCCGCATCGAAAAGCGCCTTCGCTGCGATTCCGGGGGCGAGGCGCGGCGCCAGAATCTGCGCGGATTCCTCGGCTGGGACCAATTGAATGGTTGTGTCTGCGGCCAAAACTTCAGCGATGGCCAGTTCGTTTTCCTCGGCTTCCATCGAGCAAGTGGAGTAAACCAGCCGGCCGCCGGGCGCCAGTAGGGCGAGGGCGCTCCGCACGAGTTTGACTTGCAGAGCGTGAAATTCCGCGAGCTGTTCTGGTTTGAGCCGCCAGCGAATTTCCGGATGGCGAGCCAGCGTGCCAGTGCCGGAACACGGCGCGTCCACAAGGACGCGATCGAAATAAGCCGCGAACGGAAGTGGCTGGGCCGCGTCGAGCGCGACTAGATCGACTGCGGCCGCCTTATTTTGCAGTTCTCCGGAGCGTGCTCCTGGAAGCCCAGGGTTGTCCTCCGCGCGCCCAGCCTCGGCCATTCTTAATCGAGTTAATTGGATCTGCATGGAGCGAAGCCGATGCTCGTGCAGTTCTCCGGCAACAACCAATCCGTTCGAGCCGGCGGCCCGTGCGAGCGCGAATGTTTTTCCCCCTGGTGCCGCGCAGAGGTCGAGCACGCGATCACCGGGACCGACGCCCAGAAGCAGCGGAACAGCCTGCGAGGCTTCGTCCTGAATGGATATCTTGCCGGAGCGAAAAGCCTCGGTTCGAGCGATGCTGCCGCCATTCGCGCTGAATGCGTTTTTCAGTAGGCGGCCCTGTTCGATCATCAAGCCAGCAGATTTCAGCGAGTGGACAATTTCGTCGTGGCGATCGGCACCGTGAATCGCGAACGAAACCCGAGGCGCGCGATTGTTCGCTTCGAGCAGCGCCGTGGTAGCAGGCTCGCCGAAACGCGAAAGCCAACGCTCGACCATCCATGTTGGATGCGATTGCATAGTGCCCAGCCGCTCGGCGAGGGAAATACCCGGCGGCGCAACACTTTCGATCGGCGATTTTGCAGACGCCGAAACACGGCGAAGCACGGCATTAACCAGCGACGCCGCTGAACTTTTGCGCGCGCGCTTTACCAGCTCGACAGATTCGTTCACCGTAGCGCTTGCGGGAATTTTCTCGAGGAAGCGCAGCTGGTAAAGACCAATCCGCAGCGCAATCGCGACGGCGAGATCCAAACGCGCGACGGGTTTTTTCAGCTGACGATCGAGCAAAAAGTCCAGCAGACGCCGCCAGCGGAGAACGCCCAAAGTGATCTCGGTTGCCAGCGCCGCATCCGCGGGTTTGACCTCGGGCGTGAGCGACGAGTGCAGCAGCTCACTTGCGTAGGCGGACTCGGATTCGACGCGGAACAACACATCGAATGCAATTCTTCTGGCGACGCTGACGGGCATAGCATTCCATCAAAGCACATTGCACAAGCGAGGAGAAGGGCGAGAACGCACCAATCAATCCTCAAGTTATTTCATCGAGACATGCGACCATTACTTTGCACTCACCGGCTTCCACCCTACGAGCCGAAACGGTCGGAAGCCGTCAGCCGCGCGCCATTCGCGAATTCTTGCGCGGTGAGACGCTTACGGCCCTCGAGTTGAACGAAGGTGAGCAACAGTGCCTCAGTTTCGCCGCAACGAACGCAAATTAACGAATTCAGAGCGTGAATTGTGCCTGAAGGAGAGAAGGGCGTGGATGCGCGTGCAGCCACACTCCGGAGCGCGCCGTGAGAATTCGGAAAATCCGCTTCTGAGAGAGGACGGCCCCAGATTCGACACGTTTTGCCACGAAACGTGGTGAATACGCCCGGCCAGGAAGCAAGGCCACGGATGCGATTGTAAATTACCTGCTTGGACTGCGACCAATCGATGCGGCCATCGTTCTTCCGTAGCGGCGGAGCATACGTAGCCTGCGAGTTGTCCTGCGGGGCTGGAGTGATTTCGCGCGCGTCGAGTTTGCGCAGCGTTTGATCCATCAGCGGGGCGCCGGCTTCCGCAAGACGAGCGGTGAGATCGGGCGCCGTTTCATCGCGGCCGATTTCTATTTCCTGGCGCAGCAGAATCGGGCCAGTATCCAGGCCCGCGTCGATTTGCATTGTGGTCAGACCGGTGTGGGCTTCGCCATTCAGGATGGCCCAGTTGATGGGCGCTGCGCCGCGATACTTCGGCAGAAGCGAAGCGTGCAAATTGATCCAGCCAAGGCGCGGTACATCAATCAAGCTCTGCGGGACGATTTGTCCGTAAGCGATAATGACGACAGCATCCGGCGCGAGACGAGTGAAATAGTCGACTGCCTCGCCGGATTTGATTTTCTCCGGCTGATAAACGTCAAGGCTGAGTTCGAGCGCCGCGGTTTTGATCGCGGGAAATGCCATTTCTTGGCCGCGGCCGCGCGGACGATCCGGCTGCGTGACTACTCCTACAATTTTGATATCGGATTGCGCCTGCAGATGCCGAAGAGACGGAACAGCGAACGCGGGAGTGCCGCAGAAAATGATGCGCAGCGGCACGGCGAGCCTACCACTCGCCGGCTTTTTTCAGCTTGCGGATTTTGCGCTTGATCAGGTCGCGTTTGAGGATGCTCAAATGATTGATGAACAAAATGCCGTCGAGGTGGTCAATCTCGTGGCAAAATGCGCGCGCCAGCAGACCCTCTCCGCGGATTTCAAATTCTTCTCCGGTCACGTTTTGCGCGCGAACGGTCACATACGCGGGACGCAGCACCCGTCCGCGAAAGCCTGGCACCGATAGGCAGCCTTCCTCTTCGTGTTGTTCGCCTTCCGCGTGGACGATCTGAGGATTGGCGCAGACGATCCTGGCCTCAAGATTCTTGCCGTTGGTGACGTCGATTACCGTAACGCGCGCACCGACGCCGATTTGCGGCGCGGCCAGTCCCACACCCTGCGCGGCGTACATGGACTCGAACATATCGTCAGTGAGCTTGCGAAACTCTTCGTCGAACTTTTCCACCAGCTTCGTGGGAGTTTCGAGGACCGGATCTCCGTACTTCACAATTGGATGGATCATAGCGTTCGTCTATTCTGCAAGTAGATCTAAAAATTGTCCAACTGCTGTTGGTAGCCGTCGAAATTGCGGTGCAATTCCCCGAGCGAATCGCCGCCGAATTTTTCCAGAAACGCTGCGGCCAGCGTGAGGGCCACCATCGCTTCTCCGGCCACTCCTCCGGCGGGGACGACGCAAATATCCGATCGCTCGTAAGCGGCCTTCACGGCTTCCTTGGTATTAAGGTCGGCGGTCAGCAGCGCGCGGCGAAGCGTTGAGATCGGTTTCAAGTAGCCCCGGACCACGATATCCTGTCCGTTGGTTATTCCACCTTCTAAGCCGCCCGCCCGATTCGACGAGCGACCGAAGCGCTTGCTGCCAGTATCGTAGCGAATCTCGTCCTGTACCTCGGAGCCATAGCAGGTGGCGTTGGCCACGCCGGAGCCTATTTCGCAGGCTTTCACCGCCTGCAGCGACATGACCGCACGGGCCAACTTGCCATCGAGCTTCTCGTCCCATTGCACATGCGTGCCCAGGCCAGGCGGCACGCCGCGCGCGACCACTTCGAAAATGCCGCCGACGGAATCGCCGGCGCGAAGCGCGTGGTCCACTTCGGACTTCATTTTGCCCTCGGTATCAGGATCCACGCAGCGCAAAGGCGATTCCAGGTTTTCGCAAACGGCAACTATTTCGTCCCATGTCGCCTCGCGTTCCAAGCGGACGTGGCCTACCGCGATCGTATGGCTCAGGATCGTGATGCCGAACTCCACCAGCAGCAATTTGGCCAGCGCTCCGGCTGCAACTCGGGCAGCTGTTTCGCGCGCGGAAGCTCGCTCAAGAATATAGCGGGCGTCGTGGAAATTAAATTTGAGCGCACCGGGCAAATCGGCGTGACCAGGACGCGGTGCAGTTAGGTGGTGCTGCTCATCGTCCGCTCCTTCGATCTGCCCGACCGGCAGCGCCCGTTCCCAATTCTTCCAATCGCGATTTTCGATGCGCAGAGCGATCGGAGCACCGATCGTCTTCCCATGGCGCACCCCGGCGAGGAACTCCGCCTGGTCCTTTTCGATGCGCTGGCGCCCTCCACGTCCGAAGCCGAGCTGGCGCCGGTGCAGTTCGCGGCCGATAAACTCCTGATCGACCGGCACACCCGCGGGCAATCCCGAAATCCAGGCAATCAGCGCTTGGCCGTGAGACTCTCCGGCAGTGACGAATCGCAGCATATCTTCAGTGCTCCTGGCGAGCAGGGGCGAATCGAGAATTCTACCGGACCACTGCACCCACGTAAAGGCTAGCAGAGTGATACTTGGCAGTGGATACAAGTAGCGCGAATAGACACGATGTTCGCTTGACGGCCCGGACACCGGAAGATACGCTTTCGGGAGATCGGCGCGCACTAGCTGCCGGCGCAGGAGACGATGCCCGAGAACAACGAAGGTTCCTCAGCGCTGTCCTTTCTCGAGAGACCCGTCAAGCGCCTGATCTTTTCGCTGCAGGACTATTCCCTGCTGGCGTTCCAATCCGTCGCTAATATTGTCACTCCCCCGACCTATTGGACGGATACGCTCGAACAGATGGACTCCGTCGGTGTTGGTTCCCTCTGGATCGTCGCCTTGACCGCTCTTTTCATCGGAGCGGTGCTGGTGCTCCAGACGGGTGCGGAATTCGAGCGCTTCGGTGAAAAGGCGTATACCGGCACGGCTGTCTCGCTGGCGCTTGTGCGCGAATTAGGTCCGGTTATTACCGCGCTTCTGGTGGCTGGGCGGAACGCCTCGGGAATTGCGTCGGAATTGGGCTCCATGGTCGTGACCGAACAAGTGGACGCGATGCGCGCGCTCGGAACAAACCCGCTGCGCAAACTGGTAACACCGCGCGTCGTCGCCATGGTGCTCACGCTGCCGTTACTCGTGGCCGTAGCAGACTTCGTGGGGTTGATTGGCGCGTTCCTGTATGCCTATTACTCTCTCGGGATGGGCGAAGTGCAGTTCTGGACTCGAGCGGTGGACGCGCTGTCCTTCGGCGATCTGGTGCAAGGGTTCATCAAGCCTCTCGTCTTTGGATTCATTATCTCGACCATAGCGTGCTACAAAGGCCTGCGCGTTACAGGCGGGACCCAGGGCGTGGGCAAGGCGACGACGTCCGCCGTTGTGGTTTCCTCGGTCGTCATCCTAGTGGTCGATTTCTTCCTCGGACGCGTCTTTTTGCACGTTTTCCCAACGTAGGACGCGACTCCGCTAAATTGCCAGAATACCGGGCAGGAGCAGCCCCGAAGAAGCTCCCGCTGCGAATCCTCGCGATTTGCATCTATAATTCCCGTATGACGCACTCGCCTCGCCCGGCGTCACCTGTGGATATGACGAACCTGGTTCCGGGCGAACCGCTGATCGCTTTCCAAGACGTCCATATAGGTTTCGATGACGGCGACATACTGCGGGGAATCAGCTTCGAAGTTTGGCCCGGCGAGACGAAGATCCTGCTGGGCGAGACAGGAACCGGGAAAACACTGATTATGAAACTCGGCGCCGGTCTTCTCCGAGCTGATTCCGGGCGTGTCTGGGTGATGGGCGAAGATCTCGGAGAAATGTCCGAAGAAGAATTGCTCGACTTTCGCCGGCGTCTAGGGTTTGTGTTTCAGGAAGGCGCGCTTTTCGATTCAATCAGCGTAGCCGAAAACGTGGGCTTCCGGCTGCGCGAGGAAAAGCTGCCGGATACCGAGATCGAATCGCGAGTGCAGGAGGTGCTACGGTTCGTTGAGTTGCAGTCCACCTACGACATGTTTCCCGGTGATCTTTCCGGAGGCATGCGCAGGCGGGTTTCGATCGCCCGTGCGTTGGCGGATCACCCGCCGGTGGTGTTCTACGACTCGCCCACCGCAGGCCTTGATCCGGTGACCTCTCAGACGATTATCAACCTGATTATGCGCGGGCGCGACCTGCAGAGCGTCACTTCGCTCATCGCCACGCACCGCGTGCAGGACGCATTCGGCCTCGCCAACTACCGGTTCGATGAAGTGTCGGACCGGGTGGTGCGAATGAATGGAAGTCACCCGCGGGAGATGGTAAAGGAGCCGCCGCAAGTTTCGGGCCCCACCAACGTCCTGGTGCTGCGCGAGGGTCACATCTATTTCCAAGGAGCCGCCGAGGAACTCTTACATACGTCGGACGAGTACCTGAAAAAATTCCTGGCTTCCGCCGAATAATATCGCGGAAGAATTGCCGAGGAGGAACCGTAATGGCGCAACGCAAACAATTAATGTGGTCGGAGTTGCGAGTGGGAATCTTCGTGCTCGCGGGGCTGGTAATTCTCGCGGCAGCGATCCTGTGGGTTACCGGTGCGAGTTTCTTCGGCCCGAAGTATCAGCTAATCACCTACGTTCCGGAAACCCAGAGTCTGCAGGAAGGCGCTCCCGTGGCTCTAGATGGCGTGAATGTTGGCAACGTTCAGGCCGTCCAGCTTACGCCGCACCCGCAGGACCGCATGCATGGCGTGACTCTCGTTCTGCGCATCTCGAAAAAGTATCAGCCGGATATTCGCAGCGATTCGCGAGCCAGCTTGGTGACGCAGGGGTTGCTCGGAAGCCAATACGTTGACATCACGCGCGGGCTCACCGGCTCTCAGATCCCCGAGAATGGTGTAGTGCCGGCCGAGGAAGTGCCCGACATCAAGGACGTCGTACAGCGTGGCGCGGACTTGATGCAAACCCTTGGCGCGCTTACTGTCGACGTGCAGGGCGTAGTCGCAAAAATTCAAACTGGGAACGGTACGCTCGGCAAACTGATGAACGATCCCTCTCTCTACAACCACCTGAACGATACTGCGTCCAAACTCGACGCCGTCGCCACCTCCATTCAGCAAGGGCAAGGAACCCTTGGAAAACTTGCATCCTCCGACGATCTCTACAACAAGGTCGACACAGCCGCGGGGCATCTCGAAAATGTTGCCGCCGCGCTCAGCAATCAGAAAGGCACGCTGGGCAAACTGATCTACGATCCAAGCGCGTACAACAACCTCAACGGCCTGGCGCAGAAAGGCAATGCTCTGTTCGGCGATATTCGCAGCGGTAAGGGGACTCTTGGGAAGCTAGCCACCGACGATCAATTGTATTCAAATCTCCGCGATGCGTCGGCCAACCTCCGCGACGTGACCGGAAAATTGAATAACGGCCAGGGCACCATGGGTAAATTCTTCACCGATCCGCAGCTTTACGACAACTTGACCGGACTGACCGGCGATATGCGCATCTTGATGAACGAATTCCGCAAAAATCCAAAGCGATTCTTGCGCATCAAGCTCGGCATTTTCTAGCGCAACGGCCGCAGAGTGCCGTCGCGCACGCGTTGGCACTCTGTCCGGATCGTATTTCGAGTTCGACATTTTCGCGGGGAGAGGCGCGTCACGCCCGTGGGCGTTTCGAGCCTGCGGTTGCGGGGTTTCTAGTTACTTGTCTCTGATTTCTTCTGAGGCTGATTCTTTACCAGTTGGGCGATTTGGTCCTGCACTTCCTTCATGGTCTCGGTCATATACTTTTGCATAACGCCGGATGAGGCCTGCATCGCCTCCCGCGTGATTTCCGGCATGTCGGCGAGCACCTTTTTTCCGGTAGGAGTGGAATAGAACGCAATCAGGTTGTCCACGTCGCCCTTGGTGAAGTGCTTCTGGTAGACGGGTACCATTGCTTGCAGGAGATCATCAATCGGCATTTTCTGCAACATGGTATCCATCAGTTTGTCCATTTGCTCTTCGGCGTGCGGCGGAAGGTTCGGAGTTTTCTTGAGCTGCTCTTGAGTCATGTGCCGGACCTGTTCTGAAACGGCGGCCATCGTCGCTTTCATCTGGTCTTGAAGATGCATCGCGGCATAGTAGCGCTCGATATCGGCAGCGGTGGCGGGCTGGTCCGCTTGGGATTGCTGGTCAGCTTGGGATTGTTGTGCCATACATGGCGCTACGGATACGAGGCACAGCGCCGCGATGGCGAGAAGATGTTTCACGGGAAACCTCCGCAATTATTGCTGTGATACCTAGCCGGACTGTAATACCGAATCGTGGCAGTTGCAAGTTCTCAGCTCGATGTTCGCGATACAGGCGATCACGCTCACACGTCGATGCCAATGGAGCGCATGAGTTGAAGGGCGTTGCTGGTGCGGACGATGCCGGAGCTGAGGCGGTAATCGAAGATCAGCTTTCCATCCTCCAGACGATCTTCGAAGTGAAAATTCGCGGCGCGCGAGGCGAGCACGTCGGCGATCTCCGCGAGGGCCAGATCGTGGGTGGTGACCAAGCCGATGGCGCCGCGGTCCACCAGCGTTTTGACGATCATCTCCGCGCCGATGCGGCGGTCCTTCGAATTGGTGCCGCCCAGTAGCTCATCGAGCAGAAACAACACGGGAATGGGGCCGCTGGCGAGATCGATAGTCACCTTCACGCGCAAAATTTCGGCATAGAAGCGGGAAATTCCTCCCTGCAGCGAATCCAGCACGCAGACCGACGCGGCAACGCTGAGAGGCGAAAGACGCAGGCGGCGGGCGCGAACCGGCGCGCCGCATTGCGCGAGAATGGCGTTGATTCCCACGGCGCGCACGTAGGTGCTTTTACCGGCCATGTTGGGGCCGCTGATGATCATCAACTGAAGATCGCGGCCCAGGCAAACATCGTTGCGGACGGCACGATCGGATGGGAGCAGAGGGTGCGCGAAGGCTTCGGCTTCGAAGCAAGCCGCGTCGGCAGTGAATTCCGGGAACGTGTCGCCCGGATGTTCGTAGGCGTAAGCAGCGAGAGAAGACAGCGCCTCGATCTCGCCGACGGCTGAGATCCATGCTCTCACGAACGGACCGAATTTAGCGCGCCACGCCTCGAAAGCGAAAGAGACTTGGATCGTGTAGAAGATGTAGCGGTTCAAGAAGTCGATCACCATGTTGCGGCTCGATTCGAGCCAATCCACCAGGCGGGCGAGCCGCGCCATGGAGCGCGAGGGCGTTTCTCCCTGGACGCGGAGGCGAGCCTGCAAATCGATGAGCTCGGGGCTGGAAAAGTTCTCGCGCTCGAAACGGGCCATAACGGAGGCGAACAGCCGGAGACCCTTACAAGATCCTTCCGCATGAGGAGCGGCTTCGATCCAGCGGCGATGAGCTCGGGTAAAGACCGCATTCACAATGCTCGGTACGACCACAATGCCAAGCAAATTCAAGAGCATCTGCGCGCCGAACAAGAATGCCGAGATAATCCAAACCGAAAAGCCTGCCAGCCATATTGCGCAAAGCAACGCAGCAATAACCCGCGTGAACGTGGATGCGACGAGCGGCTGCCCCACGGCCCACGCCGCGAAGCGCTTGGGGCGCATTTCCTCGCGAACGTGCTCGCCCAAAACCGCCAGATCCTCGCGTAGACCAAGCCGATCGCGGAGATCGACGACAGCGGTGTTTCGGGCGCGAACTTCATCCGGGGGAGCTGGCGCGAGCAACCAATTCGCTAGCGTTTCTTCCCCGGCGCGAGTGCGCGCCTGGCACAGAAGCTGAAACATTCCGCCATTGCCAAAGAGATCGAGATCGCGCGCGTAAGGATGCGAATCGGCGGCGAAACCATCGCCCGCTTCGCCCGTTCCGGCCCACCGGTTGTTAATCCGAGCGATACCACGCTGATAGAAGAGCGTGGCGCGAGCGTTTCGGTCGATGGCGCGGCTGACGCGTTCATGCAAAACGGCAATGAAGATAAAAACTGCGAGCGGAAGAAAAACCCAAAAGGCCGAGATAGAACGGGAGAAAACAATCCAGATGGCGAAACCGATGCCCAGCAACATCACCGACGCGTTGGTGTAGCCGAGGAGTGAGTGGCGCTTCTGGTGGCGCGCCAGTTCGAGGCGCAATGCGTCGATTCTGCGCTGGTACTCGTCTTCCGGAGCGCGCGATTTTGGTTCGGGGGTTGCGTCCATAACGCGATTGCGAAGTGAGCGACACCGCGCAACGTACGTCCATCTCGCAGCGCCGATTGCGGGTCAAGTCTAGACGAAAGCGCGCAGGCGATACAACCGTAGACCGATGCGTAGCGGCCCGGGCGTTACAGAGCGAATCCCTGCGACTGAAGTCAGGACGAATTGTGACTACCCTCGCCCCCCGAGCTGGCTGCGGCAAACGATCAGCATTGGCGAAAGTGAAGTGCTGGCAAACAGGGCGGCGATGCTCCTACAATGAACGTATGGGCACGATCTTTGCGGATCGGGCGGATGCGGGACGGCAACTGGCTGCAAAACTGGAGGGCTACGCCGGACAGCCGGACGTGCTGGTGCTGGGAATTCCGCGAGGCGGCGTGGCTGTGGCATTTGAAGTGGTGCAGGCGCTGGGCGCATCGATGGACGTATTTCTTGCGCGCAAGCTGGGAGCGCCTGGTCAGGAAGAACTAGCGTTCGGCGCGCTGGCGAGCGGAGGCGTGAGGGTGCTCGACCGGGACCTGATTGCCGAACTGAATATCTCCGGCGCCGAAATCGAGCGCATAACGCAGAGCGTGAAGAGCGAACTAGAACGGCGCGACAGTGCGTACCGCGAGGGTCGGCCATCGCTGGACGTGGCGGGCAAGACGGTTGTGCTGGTGGACGACGGCATCGCGACCGGATCGAGCACGATGGCGGCAGTCCAGACGCTAAGACAGATGCGGCCGGCAAAGCTGGTGCTGGCCGTGCCGGTGGCCCCGGCGTCGAACTGCAAACGATTGCGCGAACAAGTGGACGAGATCGTTTGCGTAAGCGCGCCGGAGAAGTTTTACGCGATTGGGCAGTTTTACGAGGATTTCACGCAGGTGAAGGATCAGGAAGTGATCGAACTGCTTCGTCGATCCGCGCAGAATCGCGATGGCGAGGTAACCGGAGCGCGGGTGGGGTCTCGGTCTCGTGATGAAAGTGACGGCGACCGAATAGTGGATGAAGCGTCGCGCGAATCCTTTCCCGCGAGCGATCCGCCGGGATGGATTTAGAACTGAATCATGCGCGCAGCCGCAATCGAAACTGGTGATACGCGCGACTGATCGAGGCGGCCATGATTTCAGAAAGAAAACTTTCGAGCGACGGCACCGAACAAGAGGTTTGGATACAAGCGGGCCGAGCGAAACTGCAAGGATCGCTTGGGCTACCGAAGGATGCAGGAGCGGTAGTCCTGTTCGCACATGGAAGCGGAAGCAGCCGGCGAAGCCGTCGAAATCGATATGTGGCCCAGGCGCTCCACCAGGTCGGCGTGGGAACATTGCTATTCGATCTTTTGACCGCGGAAGAAGAGTCGGCGGATGACCTGAGCGGTGAGCTGCGGTTCGATATTTCGTTGTTAGTAACGCGGCTGGCAGATGCCACACGGTGGGTGATGCAACAACCAGACATGATCGAGCGGCGCTTTGGGTATTTCGGCGCGAGCACGGGCGCGGCCGCGGCACTGGTAGCGGCGGCGCAATTCGGCCGGAAGATCGGAGCGGTGGTATCACGCGGCGGCAGGCCTGATCTGGCCGGCGAGGCATTGGAGCGCGTGAAAGCACCGACGCTGTTGATCGCTGGCGGCAAGGATGCGCCAGTGATTGGGATGAACCGCCGCGCGCTGCAAGAGCTCGGCTCCGAAGTGAAACGGATCTTTATTGTTCCGGGTGCGACGCATCTGTTTGAAGAGCCTGGGACGCTTGAAGAAGTGGCGCGACTGGCGGCGGATTGGTTCAAAAAATATCTGGCGAGCTCCAGCAAAGCTGCCGTGCAGAGTTGAGTTTCACCCGCCGGCCCCAGCGGCCTACGAAAAGCTGTTGCCCCTGCCCATTGTATCGAAGCCAAAAATTGATACTCGACTTCCGGTACAATGCAGCGAAACGCCTAAACATCGAGAGAGCCACTAGCCGACTTGCGGAGAAACAACGCCCATGCCTGATGTGATTGCGACCGTGGAGAAGCTCTACATGTATCCGGTCAAGTCGATGGCAGGAACCGCCTTGGATGTAGCGCATGTGGGGCTCGATGGGATCATCGGCGACCGACAGTATGCGTTCGTGCAAGCGGAGAAAGCGGAGAAAAGCAGCTTCCCATGGATGACCGCGCGGGAGAATGCGCGAATGCTGGCGTACGAACCGCGCTTCGAGCGGGTGCCGACCGCCGAAGATCCGGAACCAACGCTGCGCGTTAAAACGCCTGACGAGCGGACAATAGACATTTCTGATCCTGACTTGCGCGCGCAGGTGGCCAGCGGCCGGTCGATTTATTTATTGAAGAGCTTTCGTGGGATGTTCGATTGCCAGCACCTTTCGCTATTCAGCCTGGCCAGCGTGAGGGCGCTTGCAGAGGAAGCGGGGTGTGCGATCGACCACCGGCAATTTCGCGCGAATATGTACGTTGAGCCGCACTCAGGACAGGCTTTCGATGAGGAACAATGGAGCGATTGTCTGCTGCAGATTGGCGATCGGGTGCTGGCCAGCGTGGCGCAGCGCGATACCCGGTGCATGATGGTCAACGTCAACCCGGAAACCGGAGAGCAGAACCCGAAAGTATTGAAAACCATCGCCCAACGGCACGCAGGAGATGCGGGACTGTACCTAACGGTGGTTCGACCAGGAGTGATCCGACGCGGCGACGCGGTTCGTCGCATTCCGATTCCCCGCTGACAAACCGAAAGCTTGATCGCCAAATATGCGCAACGATTTCCCACTGCCTCCAAATTTGCCGCGGCCGGCGGACGACGGCGCAGCCAGCCATTTGACGGGAATGCCGATGCCAGGGATTTCGCTGCGGGCCACAACCGGACGATTCGTCAATCTTGCAGCACTGCCTGCGCCGCGCACGGTGATCTATTGCTACCCGATGACCGGCGTACCCGCAAAACCTCTACCGGAGGGATGGGACGAAATTCCGGGAGCGCGGGGATGCACTCCGCAAACGTGCGGGTTTCGCGATCATCACGCGGAAATTGCGAACTTAGGCTCGGACATTTTCGGGCTTAGCACGCAGACCACCGAGTATCAGCGCGAGATGGCCGATCGGCTGCGCGTCCCATTTGAAATTTTGAGCGACGGGAAATTTGAGCTTTGCGACGCGCTACGAATGCCGACGTTCAACGTGGATGGCGTGCGGCTGCTGAAGCGGCTGACCATGATCGTGCGAGGCGGGCGGATCGAGCACGTTTTTTACCCAGTGTTCCCGCCGGATGAAAATGCGGAGCAGGTTTTGCGCTGGCTGCGAGGACATTCGCTAACCGGATAAAGGCCTGGGCGAACTTCAAACGAAACAATGCCGGCGGATAGTCAGTGTTCCTATCGAGGCGTCTGATCGACCGGCGATTGCAGTCGCCGACGCTCCCATTCGAGCGCGAAGACAAGCCAGCGCTCGAATTCGGCTTCCGTGGCGATGTTGACCGGCGGATCGTCGTTCGTTACGGATTCATGCTCGCTGCTGATTCGGATTGTGTCCATTGACCCTTCCCGCTGCCTGGGGCGCTCGCGTATGGCGACCCATTGGGTTGCTCCCGTAGGGATGGGGCGATTGTAGGAAGATTTGCAACCGGGTCAATGAATGCGCAATGTTTTTCGGCTAAAAGTTTTCTAAACACGGAAGAGGTTGCATTTTCAGCAGTTGCGAAGCGTGATGAACGCTTTGGTGATTAGTGCTAGCGTGATAAAATCCTCTCCACGCCGTTTTCCCCAGTACTATGACCAGCGATTCCAGGCCGGTGCCGGACGTGGTGCGATTCGGTGTCTACGAGTGTGATTTCCGCGCGGGCGAACTCCATAAAAATGGAATCAAGGTAAGGCTGTCGGAGCAGCCCTTCCGCCTGCTCACCATCCTCTTGGAACGTCGCGGGGAACTGGTGACTCGGCAGGAATTGCGAGAACTCTTGTGGCCCAACGATGAGTTCGGAGATTTCGACGACGGCCTGAACACTGCGATCAATAAAGTGCGGTCGGCGCTGGATGATTCGGCCGAAAATCCCCGATTCATTGAGACCGTGCCGAGGCGTGGATACCGGTTTATCGCTCCGGTGGAGACTGCGCGCGGGCTTGAGGCGGCGGCAGCGGAAGCCAAAACGATCACTGCACCGGCACCGGAAGTAGCCAGCGAAGTACGTAGCGGCGGGACTGCGAGCCTGGCGCCGAATGCAGCGTCCACCTGGCTTCTTCACGGACGGCGGGCGGTGCTGAGTGCGGGATTGATGGCAGTTATTCTTTCCGTCGCAGCGGCGGCCATCTGGTGGCGGGTGCACGCGAGAGATGGTTTCCGCGACACGGCACGGATCCGGTCGATCGCCGTCCTTCCTTTCGACAATTTTTCTGCGGACCCGAGTCAGAGCTACTTCGCCGACGGAATGACGGACGAACTGATCACCGACCTTGGGGAACTCGGTTCGCTGCGGGTTACGTCAAGGGCGTCGGTGATGCGGTACCGGGGCGCGCAAACACCGATCAGCGAAATTCGCGAGGACCTCGGCGTGGATGCTGTGGTCGAAGGATCGGTGGTGCGCTCTGGAGAAAACGTCCGAGTGGACGCGCGGCTGGTGGACACCGCGGACGACCGCCAGATTTGGGCACAGAGTTTTACCCAGCGCGAGGAAGACATCATTGCGCTGCAGGACCACATCGCGCGAGCCGTGGCTCAGCGGATCGAAGTGGCCATCGATCCATCGGTGCAGAAACGGCTGGCGAATGCGCCGACGGTGAACGCAGAAGCATACGAAGCATATCTACACGGTAACACGTACCTGGCTCAGCATTCGAATGCTGACCTGCTGAAAAGCCTCGATTATTTCAAGCAGGCGACGACGATCGATCCGACGCTTGCGGTTGCTTATGCGGCGGAGGCGGAGGCGTATTGCTATCTCGGGGATTACACCGTGCTTCCGGATCGCGTGGTATGGCCGCAGGCAGAAATGGCTGCCGAGCGCGCCATCTCTCTGGACGATTCGATCGGGAAGGCGCACGCGGCGCGAGCGTTCGCGCTCTGGCGTTACGAGTGGAACTGGAGCGAAGCCAACGCCGAATTTCAAAGGGCTTTGTCGCTCAGCCCTAGTGACTCCGACACGCATCATCTTTACGGATTGTTTCTGGCTAGCAAAGGCGATTTCGTCCACGCCGAGCAGCAGCTAAGGATGGCGCGAGAAATCGATCCCCTTTCGCTGATTATTCGAACGAATCTCGGCTGGTTGCGGTACTACCAGCGGGATTACACCACGGCCATCGCGGATTATCGCAGCGTATTGGAATCCGATCCAATGTTTGCTCCGGCGCACGAAAAGCTTTGGATTGCCTACGCGCTGAAAAACGATCCGCAGGAAGCGAGTACCGAGCTCGAACGCGTTTTTCGTGACTATCACTCTGCGGGATTGGCGGATCTAATTCCTTCCGTGGCAAAGCTAGGTGACCCGGCAGTTCGTTTTCGCGGGGAGCTTCGTGCCTACGCTAACTCAGGTTACTTGACGCTCTATGAAAAAGCCCGTTACCTCGCCGTGGCAGGCGACCGCGAGGGGGCCCTGCGGTCGCTTCAGGAAGCGGAACGAGCGCGCGAATCGTGGCTGGTGTACGCGGCGACCGAGCCGGCGTTCGATTCCTTGCGCGCTTCGCCGGAGTTCAAGCGGCTGATTGCCAAAGTCGGAAACCCTCTGAAGCTCCAGCGGTAACATGTAGGGCGATTTCTTATCACTCTTGTCGACAGGGACATTTCCGGCAGAGCCACTTTTCATTCCTACAAACGGCCGTAATAGAGATGCGTAGTGTATTCGATGCGCACGCGGCCATCCTCCGCGCACGCATCGAATATATGGCGAAGTTCCGCGAGCATCGGCAGGTGATTGGGATGTTCCGGCGGCGGCGAATACGACGAGCTTAGCAAGCGTCCACGCAAGCCCTGAAAATCGAATAGCTGCTCGTTAGGAAAAGTCTGATGACGCAATTCCCCGGGCCCGAAAAAATCGGCCATGCGCTCATCTTCAGGGTATTGCGCGGAGACTTGCGCATAGTCGGTCGAATACTTTCGCAGCAGTTCTTCATAGGCCCGCAGGAGCGCTGAATTTTCCACGCGGCGCTCGTTCCACACCACAGCCACCCAGCCGCCAGCGCTCCCGCCGGAGGTTCCTTGCGGAAGCAAGATGCGCGCAAACTCCGCGCGCGCGGCTGGCGGATCGAACCAGTGAAACGCCTGGCCGGCTATGACGAAATCGACGCTGGCTTCCCGCAGCGTGGTGGCTTCGGCGGACGCGGCGATGCTGCGGAATTTTTGGTAGCCGCTTAAGAATTGCTCGCCGGCCGCGCGCATTTCGGCGTTGGGCTCAACGCCGTACACGCTGTTGCCGTTGTCGAGAAACAGGCGTGCGAGCAAGCCCGTGCCAGAACCAATATCCGCGATAACGGATTGTTGCGTGAGCCCGCATTCGTCGCGCAACGGATCGAGAATCGCGGCCGGATAGCTGGGACGGTAGCGGACGTAGTCCTCCACGCGGGTGGAGAAGCGCTGCTTGGAATCGGTCGTGCTCATCCGGTGAGCTGCCCATTCATTATAGCGTTAATAATATGCCCTCGATCCGTTCGGATTCTGCTTTATCATTTGCGCATGGTCTAAAGGGCCAGAGCCAGTGCGGTACAGCCGAACTCTGTTCTGGAGCGCAGACAAAACATTTCGGGTCTGTTGCGCCGTCTCCAAACGCTACGAGGGCCGAGTACCAGCCTTATTGGTATGCTTTTCATCCCAACTGGGATCGTTTCCTAAGCGAGGGCAAAGATAGTTATTTCGTGCTTTCTTGCATGGACCGCGCAGAAGCCTACGCCTTACCCTATTCGATCTTGGAGAAGAACAAAAAGAGCCTGAACATGACGGATCGAGGCGATAGGTCGTACTGGCACGTCGCGCTCGCCACGATGGGAGGACGGCTCACTCGCGCGAAGTTGTATTGAATCAAGCTGAAGATTTGCGCCCCGCGGTACAATCCTCGCCAATGTCCGCGCAATTGCACCTAGGCACTTCCGCCTTCACCGCCTCTGGATGGGAGGGCAGCTTCTACCCGGCTGGCATGCAGCCGCGCGACTTCCTCACCTATTACGCCACCAAATTCGACACCGTCGAAGTGGACTCCACTTTCTACCGCACGCCCAGCGCCAGCACTGTCCGCGGCTGGTACGCCAAGACTCCCGCGAATTTTATCTTCGCGCTGAAAGTTCCGCAGGAAATCACCCACGAAAAGTGCCTGGAAGGCTGCGACGCCGAGTGCACCGAATTTCTGAAAGCCGCCGATTTGTTGCAAGAGAAGCTCGGGCCGATCCTTTTCCAGTTCGGCTATTTCAACAAATCCGCGTTTGCCGATCTCGACGCGTTCCTGAAGCGCCTGCTGCCGTTCCTTGATAAATTGCCAAATGACCGCAAATTTGCGGTCGAAATTCGCAATAAAAACTGGTTGGTGCCGAAATTTATAGACGCCCTGCGCGCGCGCCACATCGCTCTGGCGCTAATCGACCAGTCCTGGATGCCGCCGCCCGCCGAGTGGTTTTCGCGCTTCGATCCCATCACCGCCGATTTCGCCTACATTCGCTGGCTCGGCGACCGCAAAGCCATCGAGGAAAAAACCAAAACCTGGGACAAAATCATTGTCGACCGCCGCAGCGATCTCTCCGAATGGGCCAGGCTATGCGTACCCATCGTCCGCCGCGGCGTCACCATCTTCGCCTACGCCAACAATCACTACGCCGGACACAGCCCCGCCACCGTAGCCCATTTCCTCGAAAGCTGGAACGCGCTCGACTTTTGACGTATGAGGCAACTATTTTCGGAGACAGAGAACTTCAACGTTTCCGGACCCGGCGCTACGCACGGGATATCAAGTTGTGTCGCGCAGGCCCGCACGAATGGTCTAATCAGGACCGCAATCCGACGAAAGAGCCAATCCTTGTCCAGCCCACAAAAAAACACAACGGACGTCTCCGACTTATTGGCTGATTTCGCTAAAGATTTCAGCCCGCTTGAGGATGCCAACCAGTTGATAAAACTCACGGACCGAAGAACCGGTGCCTATTACTGCGAGTGCCACCTTAAGGCAAGCGCAATCGTGCCGCTTGGAACGATTGACGTTCCTCTGGACCCAGAGGAACAAGGTGAATACCGAGCCAATCGAGACATCGTGGTCAACAACGCCGCATACGTTACGATGATGCGGGATGCAGAGCTGGGGCGATCCTTTAGCAACATCGTCGCGGAGTACACAAAAGAATTCGACCCTGCCCATCCACTAAAAATCATCGGCGGGCAGCACAGGTTCGATGCGATTCGCCGAGCGCTCGACGGTGGAATCGACGAATACCACGGCGTGAAGGTCTACTTGGGGCTAGATATGGCCCGACGGCTCGACGTCCAGCTAATCTCGAACACCAACATCGCCATTTCGGGAGACCTGTTCGACCGACTGCAGGAAACGTTTCAAGGCCCAGAACTTCGCAAATGGTGCCAAACAGTCGGGTTTCTGAAAACAAACGAGGACTTCGCCGACAGTTACGAAAGAGGTGGCCCGATCTCGGTAAAAATCGCTAGAACCTTTATCACAAACTATTACAAGGGGACCTCTGTCGATGCGAGGCAATTCACCACCACGGACACAACACCAGCCGTCTGCCCGACTGGCGGCCCCGACGTGGACTGGGAAAATTTGAAGTCATCCCGTCCGAAACTGTGGACCGACGCAGGCCTCGTGCACGCCGGGAAAGAATACGCCGCCCTAATAGATGCTCAAAGAGAGGCCTTCAGCAATATCAAATCCAAGAAGCCTGATTTCCCGGAGAAAGCTCTTAACATTGCCGTCATGTCCGCCTGGGCCTACGTGGCGGGTATGCTCCAGAGCAACCCCACACGGCTGAAACGGCACTTTGCGTTGCGGGCCGGAACGGGCAAAGACCCACTGAATGCACCTGCTCTCGCTAATGGCCGCCATAAAACCGACGCCGAGAACTATCGCGGGCTTGGATATCGAACTAGCGACTCGATTTCGCGGCTATCAAACGCGTCTACGGGGGCGGGCAATGAATCAGCTACAGCCTCGCCTCATACCACCTCAACGCGTACTTGGCTCCCCGTTGTCGCCAGCGCGCGATCGCGCGTGATCAGCCGAGCATCCAACGCCTCCGCCAGGGTCAGGTACGCCGCGTCGTACGCCGTCAGCGCATCCCTCATTTGCCAAATGCGAGCGAGCAAAACGGAATGCGGGTATCGCGTAAGCGGAAAGTCTCTCAGGTCGGCCACCGCCTGAGCACCTCTCTCCGCGGAAACCGCGCCGGAGCGCACGTATCGCCGCAGCACTTGTGTAACTTCCAAATCGATCAGGTGAGGAGCGTGAAGAGTCTCGTTGGCGGCAAATATGAAGTCGCCGACGCGCCGCGCTGCAGGCGTTTGAAGTAACACCTCGATTATCGCAGAAACATCTACGACGATCAGCGGCTCTTCCTCTCGGCGCGAACCACCGCCGCCGGCGAAGGGCGCGGCCGCACCGGCTCGCGGCCAGCCAGCCGCTTGCGCATCTCCTCCAGAGTAGGACGGTCGATAGCATGTCGCAGTTCTCTCAACAAATAATCCGAAAGTGACATGCCCTCCAGCGCCGCGCGCGCCTTCAGCTTGCGGTGCAAATCGGCGGGTACATTTCGAATTTGAACCATTACTGACATGCGTTCAGCATACTTGCATGCAATCGCATGTCAACCAGACGATCTGCCGCCTGCGTCGCAAAAGTCCGCCGCTGGGAACTACCCATTCCCTGAATCCTCCGCCTCCGCGCTCTCTCCGAACTCCCGATCCTGGCGCATCAGCTCCGCCCAATACGGCAGCGCGTCCGCTCGGCGCAGCTTCCGGCAAATCCGAATAACCGAGTCCAGTTCGCGGCTATCGAGCGCGTGCATCAGCGACTTCACGATCGTTTCCTGCCTTGGCAGCACGTTCCCGATCAGCTTCTCGCCCTGCGGCGTCAGACTCGCCACCACCACGCGCTGCCCGAATCGCTCCTTGCCGCGCCGGCTTTTCGGCAGTTGGCTTTCCCTGGCCTCCGCTGCGGGAAGCCGCTTCTCACCGCAGCTCACCCAACCAAATTCCTCCGCCCGCCGGATCGTTTCGTGGACGTTCTGCCGGCTGCGCCCCAGCCTCTCCGTTGCGTCGCTCAGCGTCACGGGTCCGTCGCGGTACAGCATCACCAGCAGACGGAACTCCTCGCGCGTCAGGCCAAGTACATCCAGTGGCAATCGTAGCTTCCGCTCCATCCAGCCTGCGGTTTCCGTTATCTCCAGGTACGCGCCCCAGGCCCTCTGTTTTTTCTCTTTTCGCGTCGCCCCCCGTTTTTTGTCCACTAGCCGCCTCCCAAGGCTGCTTGCGCGCCCAAATCGCCAATCTAAGGCGCTTTTTCTATCATGCTTCATGCTTATTGTGCAGCAGAATATGTTCGCTTTTTATTCATTGCCGTTCGACCTGAGGATACGCTGCAATGCCGCGCGCGCGGCAGCGGAAATCACTTTGCCGGCGCGCGAGAGAAGATGTGCCGCGTTCAGCTACGGAAGGGAGAAAGCGACGAAGGCGCTGCCGGAAGCGTAGAGGACGTACTGCTTTCCGTCGATGGCGTAGGTGATGGAGTTTCCTTCGGAATCGGCGCCGCCAAGGGTGAATTCCCACAAGAGCTTGCCGGTTTCAGCGTCGAGCGCGAAGAAGTTGCCTTCGTTACTGCCGGCAAAGACCAGGCCGCCGGCGGTGGAAAGCGTGCTCACTTCGGCGGGCGCGAGAATCCGATATTCCCATTTCCTTTTGCCGGTGACGGCATCGAGCGCGCGAATCGCGCCGTATTCCGCGTCGCCGGAAAGATTCATGCGGCCGCCGCCGCCGAAGTCAGGGAAGTTCACTTGCGGGCGGCCGGAAGTGGTGTATGCGCCGGTTTCGCGCGCGGAGACGTAGAAGAGTTTCGTCTGCGGGCTGTAAGACGGGCTATTCAGATTGGTGCCGCCGTGTCCATCGGGAAAGATGAGCTGGCCCTGCGGAGTGGGTTCGGTGTTGGGCATCATGATGGGCTGGCCATTGGCGTCAAGCCCCTTGGCCCAGGTTTGCTTGACGAACGGAACGCCGGCGACGAATTTGCCGGTGACGCGATCGAGTACGTAATAGAAGCCGTTGCGATTAGCGAAGCCGACGAGTTTGCGCGGCTTGCCGTCCACATTCTGATCGAAAAGCACCGGGACTTGGATGGAATCCCAATCGTGCGTGTCGTGCGGAGTGAACTGGAAATACCATTTCATTTTTCCAGTGTCGGGATCGAGGGCGATCAGCGAGTCGGTGTAGAGATTGGCGCCCGGGCGATCTACGCCATTGTAATCGGGAGCTGGATTGCCGATGCCCCAGTAGATCAGGTTCAGGTCCGGATCGTAGGACCCGGTGCCCCAGGTGCTGCCACCGCCAACGCCCTTCATGCTCTTGCCCCAGGTTTCGGAGCCCGGCTCGCCGGGAAGCGGAATCGTGTAAGTGCGCCACAGAAGTTTTCCGGTTTGCGCATCGTAGGCGGCCAAGAAGCCGCGAATGCCGACGTCTCCGCCGGAAACGCCCATGATTACTTTCCCGTCGAGGACGCGCGGAGCGCCCGTCATGGAATAGCCCTCGTCGTTCTGGTCAACGTGGACGTCCCATTTCACGGCGCCGGTGAGGGCGTCGAGCGCAACGAGATGGCAATCGAGCGTGCCGACGTAGACGGTGTTGCCATAGACCGCGACGCCGCGATTGGAACGGTGCACGCCGATAGTGTAAAGCTTCGCGGGCATGCGCGGAGTCCAGCTCCAGATCTCGGTGCCGTAGCGAGCGTCCAGAGCGGTGACGGTGCTGGGCGGCACGGTGATGTACATGACGCCGCCTTCAACAACGGCGGAGGATTCGAGCGGTCCTTCGGCTCGAGTGGGCTGAAAAATCCAGGCTGCGCGCAAGTTTTTGACGTTGGCGCGATTGATTTGCGTGAGGCGCGAGAAGCGCTGCGATTTGTAGTCGCCGCCGTACATCAGCCAGTTCTGCGGCGTGTCGTCGGCATGCAGCAGTTGCTGGTAAGTGACCGGCTGCTGCGCGAGGCAGCGCGCCGGAACGATGACTGATAACGAAGCGACGACGGCAAGCGCGAAGAGAGAAATTTTCATTGGGCGCCCTTTAGAGTCATGAGGTAGGCCACCAGATCGTCCATCTGCGCTGGCGTAAGCGTATTTTTGAAGCTGGGCATCAGACTTTTGCCAGGCTCCTGCTGCAAAGAGCGCAGATCGGGTTTCCACAAGGAGTGAAATTTTCCGGTGACGTCCTTCAGTACGATGACGAAGGAATTTTCTCCAACGCGCATGCCTTGGATGACGTGGCCGTCTTTTTCGACCGCGCGGAACATCAGGTATTCGGTCCATTTAGCGCCGTAGAAGCCGGTGCCGTTTTGAGGCAGATTGGCGCCCGGATCCATAAGGCGGCCGCGAAGGCTGGTGGGACCGCGCATGGCACCGATGCGAGTAAGCTCGGGGCCGACGCTGCCGCCTTGACCATCGATCATGTGGCAGGCGGAGCAGCCACTGGATTGGAAGAGAGCTTCTCCGGCTTTCGGATCACCATTGACGGGACCAGCGGTGGTGGCGACGTCGAAGCTGCGAAGAAACGCAATGATATCCGCGGCGTCTTTCGCCGAGAGATCGAAAAAGCCGGGCATCGCCGTGCCGCGGATCCCGCTATGGATAATGTTCTCCACGGCGACGTCGCCGAGGCTGCTTGGGACACCGTGGAGATCGGGGCCATCTTCGCCGCCCGCGTCGATGCCGTGACAGGTGGAACAGTTTTGTTCGAACAGGGTCTTACCGCGAGCGGGATCCGCGGCGACGTGGACCGGCTTGGCTTGCGAGGTCGGCGCAAATCCCTGCGCGATGGCCGCAGGCACACAGGCGAGAAACAGCGTGCACGAGACCGCGAAAAGAATCGCGGCGAGCCAGCAGAATTTGTATTTGTTCACACTATCCCCCCACCCACTTGTTGCGTCGTCCGTTGCATTCGGTGCGAGCGCGGCTCCCTGCCCTCTCCCCAAGCCGCCCCACTCCGGCGATGATCACTGCCACTTGGTACTTATCCGGTTAAGCCCATTTGTCGATCGAAACGCTGCGAATGTAGTTCATGTTGCCAACCTGAAAAAACGTATTGGTCTGTCCGCCCATAACGACGAGGTTGATGTCGTCGGCCTTGGGCCAGCACGGAATCCGCGCGTCATCGGGAAGTTTCCACCAAGTGGCATAGGGCTCTTCGCCTTTGAGAGCGCGCGGATAGAGCCAGACGTACGCGAGGAAAGACTCACGATAGTCCTTGGCCGAGACCGTGGTGTTTTTCCAGAGCCAATCAGTCAGTTTGTCCTTCGTGTCGTAACCCTGCTCTTTTAGAGCTTTCGCCGTGAGCGGATCGAGGATCACCAGGGCGTTGAACATACGCGTGAGCGTTGGAAACATGCTGCTGATCTGTTCGTCGAACTTGGGCATCATAGCGCCGGCGCCCTTGGCTCCGTGGCCGAAGCGGAGGTCCCAACCGTCGAAGAGACTGACGACGTTTTCCTCGGGCTTGAAGCCTTTCTGGACGTGGAACGGAGTCCAGGGGCTATTCTTTTCGTCCTCGACAACGACGGCGTTGTTGTAATTCAACTGATTGCCCTGGCCACCGTAATAGTTCTGGCCGGGAACGGCGCCTGGGCCGAGATTTTTTCCCATCAGCGTCCAGGCGCGACCGATGGTGGCGTTGGGCTGAGCGAAAGGACTCAGGCCGCCGATGCCGTAGTTCATGTTGAGCTTGTCGCGAATGGGACCGTTGATGACCATCGAGTAGCCGAACGATGTGGTCGAGCCACCGAGGGCGAGGAAGCCGGTGGACGCAATCGCGAGAATAATCGGGAAATACGAGGGATCGCATCCGGCCATAACGGCGTTGGCCGCGACTTGCTTCACTGTGTATTTGTATGTGCCGGTGACTCCTCGCCCTACCTGGCCGACAATCTCATCGGGATGGTGACTCGTGCCTTTCAGCATTTCGTTTACGGCCTTCTCGGTCGGCACGATGACGGGCAAGTAGTCGGTCATCCCATTATTCAGGAAATATCCTTGCAAGTACTCAAGCGTATTGGGCCCGATGGTCGCGGGTCCGGCGGAAACAGGAAACAATCCTGATTTCTCATCCTCCGGCGTAAGTGGCCTGGTGAGATCGGCTACGATCTCCTTCATCAGCGGCTTGCCGGTGACGGGATCGGGACCATCGACCAGAGCATGCAATTGTGGAATGGTCTTACCCCAAACGGGATGTGGCGTGAAGGCGATATTAAGCGTTGGCATACCGCGCTCGGACGCCGTTGAATGTGCCAAATCCACATACGCTTCGGTGACCATTGCAACAGCCGGAACGCCCATTCTTTCCATCGTTACGCAGTGACTCACGGTCGCTGGCGTGCAGCCCGCTCAATGCCCGATGGCCATAATGACGGCGTTGCCGTTGGCTTTAATCTCCTGCCAAAGTTTTGGATCAGGCTCGGGATAGGTGCCCGCTTTTCTGCGATAGACTGTTTTGACGCTGGGCATATTGCGCTGGAACCAGTCTGCCACTTGCTTCAGAAGCAGGTCGGCGCCAAAGAAGCCGGTATCGACGAGGTAGACGGTCTTGCCATCGAGAGTGCTGAGGCTCGGAGCCATGGGAAACCGCTGAACGGGTGGCGGAGTGCCTTTGGGGGAGAGGGCCACGAATTTCTGGTCGCCTCCTGAGCTGCCCGAATCCGATTGGTGGTTTGCCGATGCCGCGTCCGCGCTAGCGCCGGCCAACAACGCGGGTGATATGCCCAGCAGCGATAGTAATTGTCGCCTGTTCATGATTTCGGTCCTCCGAGAGCCCTGTCTCTTGCAGCCACGAGATCCGCGCGATTCATCGCCGCGGAAACCGCTGAATATATGGACGTATAGGACCAAGATCGCGTTTAGCTATTTTTGCCGCCCGCCAACGTACAACCGAAGGGAAGAAAAAGCAATCGTTGCGTCCGGCGACACGGTGCACGAACTAGCAACGTTCGAAAAAGGAACGATTTTTCAACGCGATCGAAGCCGCTACATGTATCGGGCCGCGAATTTTAGAAACGCGGGCCAATTGGGAAAGTCTGTGTGCCCGTATTGATGCTGGCGAAACGCGAGATCGCCGGAAAGCAGCGCTGTGCCGATTGGAGGCATTTTATTGACGCCCAAATCGCGTTTGCCAAGCAGACGATAGACCGGGCCGGCGTCAACTTCGGCCATGAACTGTCCCTTGTCGTCAAGCCAGTTGCCTTCGACGGCGGGCGAACCTTCGCTGAGGAACAAAGGACGCGGTGCAGCGAGGGCCATCAGTTCGTGAGCATCCACCGGAAGATCGCCAGCATTCAAGGGCCCCGCGTATTTGACGAAATTGCCGGCGAACCAGTGGTATTCGCCAGTGGCTGCTAGATCGGCAATGGACTCACCAAAATTGCGACGGAAAAGCTTCGCGCCGCCGGCACCGGACGAGCCGATGAGGCCGATGGCGAAACGCTGATCGTATGCCAAGGTGACGAGAGCCGCTTTGCCGTAACGCGAAAGCCCCTCGATGCCGACGTGTTTGGCATCCACCTGAGGATCGCTTTCAAAATAGTCAAGCAGGCGGCTGGCGCCCCAAGCCCAAGCGCGCAAAGCGCCCCAATCTTCCAGGCCGCGGGGCTGTCCCTTATTGCAAAGCCCGATGATGCCTTCCGTCAGGCCTGCACCGTTGTCATCTTGATAGCTGGTAGGAATCAGAATCGCATAGCCCCAGCCGCGTTCGAGGACCTGCTGTTGCCAGGACGGCCCCGGCGGCATCGGCGGGAATTTTTGACCTCGCTTGGCAAGCATAGCCATGATGCGTTTCATGACCTCCGGATCGACGCCGAAGTCGATCATGACCGGAACCGCTTTAGTAAGTTTGGCGGGGAGCGTGAGGCTGGCTCGGATATCTACGGTAATCAGAGGATATGAGGAGTTATCGACGCGGCCCACCAGGTCCTGTGTGATGGCTGCGACGCCGCCGACAGTTTCGTGTTTTGTGGTAGTTACACTCCAGCGAACTTTCGGCGTGTGCTCTGGCACTCGACCGTATACCTGACTGTCAAAAGCTTCCACGATTTGCGGGCGGCGCTCGGTCCACCATGTTTTCGCGGAAGTGACGGGGCTGCCATCGCTAAGAATCAGAGGATCTGGGTAGTTCGGGAAAACACCAGCCTTCGATTCATCATAGTTGGCGTGGTGAGGAGCATTCACGTCCGAGGCAGGCGGGGGCCGAAGCGCTGAGATGTGCAAGAGGGCCATGATGCGCTGATGATCTTGCTCGGACGTCAATTTGACCGGTGCTGGAAGGCCGGTCTTCGTTGCGCCCGATTGACCGAACGCAACGCGAGCTACGAACAATTGCGAGCATGAAATCGCCGCCACCGCGGCTAACGAAATCCAACCGCATTTAGTAATCCGCACGGTTGCTCCTTAGTGAACGCCCAAGTTTCACGACTTGGCGGGAAAGGCGGCACTGAAAATAGCGCGTTCAGGGGCACGGAACAAGTGTGGGCGGACGTTCAACTCCCGGCGCTGAAACTGCGAGTACTAACTAAAGTAGTTGCAGCATGCAACACTGGCAGACAAGTATGGACTCGCAGTGGCAACACAATTGCGTGCTTGGTCTGCTAATGAAGCCAAGAAGTAAACAGAGTTTTTCGTACCACGAATTATTTATGATTCATACTTGTGCCCTAGGCGAAGTCTGAATTTCCACAGGAGCACCATGAATAACCCCGCGGCCATGCGTTCACTGAAGGGAGATAAAGCAAGGCAAGCTGAGCGCAGAGAATGTCCGCGGTATACGCTCGGCGCCCCGGCAGAAGTTCGCGATCCGGCGGCTAGGACCAAGTCCGCGGGACACGTGACAGTGATCAGCAAGAAAGGCTGCTTTCTAAAAACACCCAGGCGATTCCAACCCAGCGCCGTACTGCAGCTTCACATTCAGAAAGGCGATACGGCGTTCGAGACTTGGGCGAAAGTGGTTCCCAATGTAGCGGACGTGGACGAAGGAATGGCGCTGGTGTTCATGGGCACAGCGCCGGAGCATGAACAACTGCTGACTCGCTGGATCGACGAACTATCGGCGCACCTGCGTTAGAGAGCAGAAAACCTCCGCACAAGAACTCTTGAGAGCGATTTGACGACGCTAGCGCAGCGTGCGCAAGCGCAATGCGCACCGTAGGTTTGCGCCAAAGCTACGACTCCGAAGGCGCGGATGAACTTGGGTGGCGAAGTTTCCATACGATTTGACGGAAGATGCCAAGCCACACAACCGCATCCTGCTGGGGCAGATTCAGGCGGCGAACCAAGCGGCGGATGCGCTGATCGGCGTCCGCCACGTGGCGGCGATTGAGAAAGCCGCTCTCGCGAAGGGCTTCTGTAAGCGATTCGGTGATGCGTTCGATTTCACCGGCAGCAGCCAGGGAGGTTTTTTCCGTCGGCCCCGACGCTTTCGAGTCGCGAATCAGCTCGTACAGGCAGACGGCCACGGCCTGTCCGAGATTCATCGAAATGTTCCCCTCGCAGGTGGGAATTCGCATTAGCCAGTGACAGTGACTGAGATCGTCGTTGGATAAGCCGAATTTTTCCGAACCGAAAACCAGAGCCACGCGACCGGTGCGTAACCTGCGGCGTATAAGGCGCGATCCGCCTTCCAGGCGGCGAAGCGAATGGTTTAAGCGCCGATGGCGCACAGCCGTAGTGCCTACGACCAGTGAACAGTCGGCCGCCGCGGAGGCGAGAGTGTCGTGGTCTTCCGCTTTGGCCAGCAACTCGGACGCGCCTACGGCCGAGCGCGCTTCGCGAAACGCCGCTTCGTAAGGATGTACAACCCGCAAACTCGAAACACCGAAATTGCTCATGGCGCGAGCAGCCGCTCCGATATTGAGCGGATTGCGCGTGGACACCAAAACCACGCTGAGGCGGTCGAGTTCAGGGGGCACGAGCAAGGCGAACCATTCTAAAGCAGGGCTGGCCGGAGCGTTCGCGGAACATTCAGAATCCGCTGGAGCGATGCGCGTGGCCTGCATCGAAACGCGATTTGTCTCGACAATCCAGCGGTACTAATCGCGCAAAACGTTAGTCCCAAATCAAACGTACCAATGGATTTGAGAGCAATGGTCCATCGCCGGGTTGGCGAACAGGACGCTACCCTGATTGCGTTCGAGGGAGATCCGCAGCCTCCGCAACACCACACCAAAACGCAAACGTTTTTGGGGGACCCCGAAGAGGGCCAGAAACTGAGGGAAACCGGCAATGCGTATTCACCAGATTCAAAAGAAAGCGTGCATCGGCTTGTTTTTAGCGGGTGCGTTGCTGGCTGCGCCAAGTCCGACGATGGCGGGCGGCGGCGCTGATGCGGCTGGATCAGCAGGGCCGAGCGCTCTGCCGGCCGCGCCTAGGCCGACGGCTGCTCCGGCGCAGGAATCGCAGGCTCTGGAAAGTTTGCGACTCGAAGAACCGAAGATTGGAAAAAACGGCATTAGGAGCGCTGAAGAAGGGCCTTCGCGGAGGAAATGGATTGCTCTGGCGTTGGCGGAACACAGCGCGGCGGCATTCGATTCGTACACCACGCGGCGAGCAATCAGACGCGGCGCCGTGGAAGCCGATCCGCTGATGCGGCCGTTCGCGGGTTCGCCGAGCATTTACGCTGCGATCCAGATTGCGCCTTTAGCGCTGGACTACGCGGCGCGACGGATGCAGCGGAGCCAGAGCCCGTTTATTCGGAAATTGTGGTGGCTTCCGCAAACGGGTGGCACGGCGATGTACCTTTTTTCCGGAACGCACAATCTGGGAGTGGCGGGGCGCCTCTAACTCGGGTCAATCAACGAGAACCTGCGGAAATTCGAAGGACGCGGTGTTGGCTGGAACCGCAGACCCACAGGAATAAGTCGAGCTCGCACTCTACATCTCAAACAAAGTAGGTTCTGGTGATTTTTGTTCGGCCTGCGTTACGCCTGACCATTCCGGGAATCCGAGCCTGAAGGTTGCACCCTGATTGCGTTCGCTATGAACACGAACAAAACCGCCGCTTTGCCGAGCAAAATCGTGCACGGTGGAAAGTCCTAAGCCCGTGCCGTTTCCAGGCGTCTTCGTGCTGAAAAAGGGATCGAAAATGTGCGCGAGGGTTTCGGCGTCCATTCCGATACCGGTATCAGAGACGGTGAGCATGACGTAGCGGCCTGGAGACACGCCGGGGTGAAGGGCCGCATTGCGAGCGTCAACTTCGAGTGCCGTGGTTTCGACAACTAGCGCACCACCATTGGGCATGGCGTCGCGACTATTGAGCGCCAAATTGAGCAGCGCCTGCTCCACTTGCAAGGGAAAGACCTTCACTAGTTTCGGCAGCGGGTCCAATCGCACGATGAGTTCGACATTCGACCGCAGCACGCGCTGCAACATCTTTCCGATGCTGGCAACAGTGAGATTGAGGTCGATGACCTGCGGCTTGCTATGCCCCTCACGGCCAATGGAAAGCAACTGCGTCACGAGCGACTCGGCGCTTGCGATTGCACTCTTGATCTGGCTGATGTTGCTGGTAATTGGGTCGCTCGGCGATATTTTGCCGAGGATGAGATCGCAATGTCCGAGCATAACGGTCAGCCAGTTGTTAAAGTCGTGCACCAATCCGCCCGCGAGCTTGCCCAACATTTCAGTCCGGCGCGCACGTTGAGAATGTTTCTGCAGCTGCTTGCTCTCGGTCACATCCCGTGCAATGGCCAGGACGCAATCCGTGCCGCCGAGTTTGATCAGTTCGGCGGAAAACAGGCACTGCCGCACCTCGCCGTGCTTCATGCGGAAAAGAACTTCGCATCCATGCACGCGGCCGTGGCTCCGTAGGCGGGTCAACATCCTCGACCGATCGGCTGGATCAACCCAGGTGCCGATAGCGAGAGACGTTTTCCCAATCGCCTCGTCTCGCGAGTATCCCGAGAAACGCAGAAATCCTTCATTGATTTCGAGGAAGCGTCCGTCGGCGAGGGTAGTGATGGTGATGGAATCGAGGCTCGCGTGAATGGCCTTTGAAAAATTCGCTTCGGCTGAACGGAGCGCAACTTCCATTCTTTTCCGCTCGATTGCGTATAGCAACGCTCGCCGCAGCAGCTTCGGTTGTAATTCCTCCAGCAGTAGATAATCCTGCGCGCCGGCACGCAGCGCTTGCTCCGCGCTAGCTTCGTCGGACTTCCCGCCGAAAACGATGATCGGGATATTTCGATACTGCGCGTGCAAACGGCTAACGTTCGTCAACGAGCGAGCATCGACGTAATCTAGCGCGATCACGATTGCGTCGAACGAAGATGCGGTCGGCCAATCCATTCCGGCATCCTGCGTGGCAGGACTCTCCAGATGAAAGGAAGGATTACTGCACGAGGCCAACTTTTCTTCAATTTCTTGGAACCACGAAGTACGGTGGGTTTCTTCTTCGATGGTCAAAATCCTAAACATGGCACTGCACACTCACCTGCTTTCTTTGGGCTCGTCCGGCTGCGGCGATTCGCGAGGAGAATCGCGATTGTCCCCGAACTCCTTGAAACTGGCGCCCACGGCGAGAACAAGCCGTTCGGGCATCTCGTCTTTGTGCAATCAGCGACCGGCACCTGCTCGGCGCTTCTTCGGTCTTCCGGTGCGTTCACGCGGCTCTCGTGCGAACTCAGACGGCGCGTGAGAGTAGATAAAAATGGGAGCGAGAAAAATTCGGCAGATTGCTTACAAGAAAACCTGTACGGGGGGCTGAGCTGGACGAGGCTTACGGGCGGCGCCGCGATTTGCGTTTTTTCGAGAAGCCATAACCTGGGCGGGGCGGTGCAGCCGGGCAATAAGCTGAAGGCTCGCAAAACCCGTGGGCGATGCGCGTGTTACACCGATGTGAAGTCGAGCGTGCCGCCGCGTTGAAGATGGTCCGCAGCCTCGCTGACCATTGAAGTGACAATTGATTCCGCGGTGGGACGGTCCTTAAGCAAACCCACCGCCTCGCCGCAAACAACCGGGACAGTATTGAGATCGTTTCGCGATCGGGCCTCAACATATTTTTCAGATAGCGTTCCGTACGCTCTGAATGCCTCGGCTTCGCGATCCGCCCATTCGTCCGTCACCTTGTTTTTGAGAAAACGAAATGAGTACTCCTCCGGCCAGGGCACGCCACGCAGTGCATCAAATGCCTTCGTCCGGATAGTCGAATCGCCCGTTGCGGCGCTGGCCTTTTCGATATGGGCCTGCGGCGTGAGTGATTCCGCCGACGCCCAAAGACGCGTGCCAACAACGACGCCGTCGGCGCCGAGCATCAGAGCCGCTGCCAATCCTCTTCCGTCCGCTACACCTCCCGCGGCTAACAGCAGCGTTTCAGGCGAGCGCCGCTTCAGGTAGTCTGCAGCCTCAGGCACGAACGGAAAGGTCGAGCGCGACGCACCATGCCCTCCTGCTTCGGTTCCCTGCACCACGATAGCCGCAGCGCCAGCCTTCAGGGCGGTCTCGATTTGCTCGAGGCGCTGCACCTGGCAGATCAGCAGAGCTCCCGCCTTGGCAATCTCCGCCGCAAAGAGCGTCGGGTCGCCGAAAGAGAGAAATACGCAGAAGGGTGAGTAACGCAAAGATTTGCTCAACATCTCAGGCGCTCGTTGCAAGGCCCAAGTGATGAATCCGACCCCGAATTTGCCGGATTTCGCTACAGTGAGCTCGGCATCCAGAGGCGCTTCTCCGGTTGTTGTGCCGCAGTAACCTCCGGCCACGATCCCGAGTCCACCCGAGCGAGAAACGGCGGCTGCAAGCGCCCCGCCAGAGACAAACGCCATCGGCGCACACACAATCGGGTGCTGGATTCCAAACCGCGTCGTCAATCGAGTCTTAATCATCTTAATCATCTTAATCATTGGCTGCCCAAAGACGGAAGTGTGCACCGGTCTACAAACCCACTGGAAATGAGTTGAAAATCTAGGGTCAACTCCTGATTAGTCGGCAGCCCTTCTAGGCGAACCGGCCGCACGAACTCCTTTGTGTCCGAATTATCGTGGATATTTTAGTGACAATTTATCTGCCGTAAAAGCCGCGAGGCGCCCGAAGAGCCCTTCCGCCTGAGCTTCTTTCTCATCGGTCGGCAACTTCAAGTGCCGCTGGATTTCTGATTCCATGTTCCGCAATTCTTCGGCGGATGCGACCTCTGCCAACTGCTCGAAAAGCATCTTGTGCGCCTGCTTCCGTTCCATCACTTCCAGCCCATCCAGGATCTGGCGGTGCGAAGTTCCCTCCCAGATTGCGAGGATCATCGCCTCTCGAAGCCAGCGTTCGATTCCATACTCCGCCAGGACGCCGAGCCCGCCGTGAACCTCCATCGCCCATTTCGCCGTATCCACCGCGAACTCAGCCGTCCAATACTTCGCCAGGTGCGCTACTAGACGGAAGAGATGATAGCGTTCGGAGTAAGGCGGCCGCTCCATCCACACATCGTTCAGGAGCCGAACGGATTCCCATGCCAATGCAAACGCAGATCGAAGTGCGTTCAGGCGGACCTCAAACTGATGCCGGAGCAGCGGATGATCGAGAATCCGCTTGCCGAATGCAATGCGTCGCTCCGCATACGCAAGCGCGTCCGCCATGGCCCGTTGAGCCAGCGCGACACTCACTACACTATTTGCCACGCGCGAGAGGTTCAGAACTTCCAAAATCAAATAAATTCCCGAGTCAGCCGAGCCCAGCAGGTAACCTTCGCTGTCTCTTAATTCCACTTCCCCGGTTGGCACCGACCGAGTTGCAATTTTGTCTTTTAGCCGCCGGAGAAAGTAGTTGAGCCTGCCATCTTTGCGATAGCGAGGCACCAAGAAGAGCGCCAACCCACGCACGCCAGGAGCAGCTCCGTCCGGCCGCGCAGCCACAACCGCCAGATCAGCTCCTACGTTGCTTGTAAAATACTTTTCACCCGTCAGCAGCCAGCCATCGGCGGCGGGCCGGGCAACCGTTTTTACGCCCGCGCCCAAATCTGAGCCGCCGTCTATCTCCGTCATCCAGGTCGCCCCCTGCCACACAGAATCATCCTTCCGCAAGAGTTGGGGAAGGAACCGCGCCTGCAATTCGGCGCTCCCATATTTCGCGAGAGTAACAGAAGTGCCGAGCGACACCGTGTACGGGCAGCAAACCCCGGGTTCGTAAAACGAAATCGTGTACATGAACAGATACGTCGGGATCAGCGATTTTTCCTCGAATGCGCGCCAAACGACTCCGGATCGGTAGCCCTTTTTCAAAATTGTCTGATATTCACGAGGGTAGAGAATTTCATCGACGCGCTTTCCGTATCGATCGAACATCCGCATCCATGGCGTTCCGGCGCGATCGATCGCGTCTGAAACGGAGACACCCTCCGTGCCCCACCACCGTTCTTCGGCTTCGAGCGCCGCGAGGTGAGGAAAAGCAGAAAGCCTGCTTTGCAGAAACTGCAAGGGAGAACGCAAGGGATCGAGAACTGACATGCCAGCGAATGTTAAGCCGCCGGCATAACCGCGTCAAGTTAGCCTGTTTCGCGTTGCCCGAGGCCGCGAACGCCGTTGAGATAAGAGTTCGAGGAGACCGTGGCAAGCCTCATCGGATGTGTATTGCAAGAACGAAGAGTGGTGACGAACCACGGCGGACTCCCCGCGTCGATCGAGAAGGCGTGGAGTGGCCTCCTTCGGGCAATGAAATTTGGTTCTCCGCTTCCAATAGCGGAGCGGCGGACAACCTGCGAGCTGTGACTCTGGGCGGCAAGTTGCGCAGCATTACGAATGTCCCCGGAGGTATGTGGCTCGAAGATGTGCGTAACCATCTGGCTCTGATGACCACGCACCAGCAGCGCGTGAATATCCGCAGTATGGGTCCCGGCGGAAAAGAAGAACACGAACTGGGCTGGCTAGGGTGGTCGGTCTTAAAAGATATCAGCCGGGATGGAACCAAGGTGCTTTTCGAGGAGGAAGCCGAAGGAGGCGACCCGGATAACACCGTATTTCTGCGGGACACAGACGGATCGCCTCCGGTCCAAGTCGGCCGGGGCCGTCCCCCGGCGTGGTCCTCCGCGCTGGGATGGAAGGGAGGAATATGTCAGACACACGGGCTCTCAACAAGGTCGTGAAGTGGCTTTACGAAAAGGAAGACGGCACAGCGAACGACGCGCCCCAGCCCAATAAGCGCGCACCCTGCCGATAGCCGTGCCTCGTCGCTCTCCTTGACCAGGAAAGGCCAGGCGCTCCTGCAAAAAGTAGCTCCTGTCGCCGAGGAATATCAGCGCCAGT
>JBOGMW010000232.1:0-6786 GCA_050746805.1 Candidatus Acidiferrales bacterium
AAGGGCGGAACGTCCCGGTGCACGCGTATTTCATCGAATTTCGCACAGCAGTGGACGAAAGAGGGAACTTTCACTCTGCATCGCGAGTGGCAAACCCAGGAATACGTCTGCAACGAAAACAACCACAACTTCAATCAGCCGTTTAAGCATTACAACCATGCATTCCCGCAAATCGAATGCCTTTCAGGGCTCCGCCTCAAAAGAGATGCGATGCGCTTCTGGGCCGGCAGCAGTGATGATCGCGCCGGCGACGAATACGATCGCCGCGAACGCGCCCATCGATTGCGCGAGCGTGAAATGACGGCCGAGAGCCGCCTCGATCGGCGCAGAAAAAGCTGCGATCAGTACTCCGATCTGATATGCGAACCCGGGAAAGAATCCACGCAAGGCGCCCGGCGAAAGCTCGTTGATGTGGGCGGGAACCACGCCCCATGCGCCCTGCACCATGAATTGCATCAGCAGGGCGCCGACGCTCACCAGCGCGATTTCGCCAGCAACACTGCCCATCGGAATCAGCCGCGGCGCGAATACCCACAGAGGAATCAGCACGATGCCGACGAGCATGGCGAAAACCATTGCGCGTCGGCGTCCGCTGCGATCGGAGTAAAGGCCGACGAGCACACCGCCTACCATCGCTCCAACCATCGACACGACGCTCACGATCGCCGTCGCGCGCGTGCTGAAATGAAGGTCGTGCTGCAGGAATCTAGGGTCCCGATCCTGCGTGCCATGCGACATGAAATTCATCACCGCCATGAAAATAACGAGATACAGAAAGCGCTTCCAATTGGCACGGACATCGCGAAAGTAGTCGCTCCAGCTTTTTCGGGCCGCCGCGTTGGCGCGCCAGGCGTCGCTTTCCTTCACGCGCGATCGAATAAAGAACGTCAGCAGAGCGGGCAATCCGCCGATGAAGAACATGGCGCGCCAGCCCCAGTGCGGAAAGATCGTCCAGAACGCGACCGCCGCCAGCAGATTTCCGACGGCGTAGCCCTCTTGCAAGACGCCGGACAGAATTCCGCGCCATTTCACCGGGACCGACTCCATCGCCAACGACGCGCCCACGCCCCATTCGCCTCCCATGCCGATGCCGTAGAGCAGCCGCAGAATCAGGAACACCGTGAAATTCGGTGCGAAGCCGGAAAGGATTTCCACCACCGAATAGAAAAGGACGTCGATCATCAGCGGCAAGCGGCGTCCGTAACGATCCGCCATCAGCCCGAAAACAAAAGCGCCCACGGGACGCATCACCAGACTGGCGGTGAGCGTAAACGTCATCTCCACAATCGAGCGGTGGAACTCCTCACCGACTTGCGCGAGGACGTAGGTCAGGATGAAAAAGTCGAACGCGTCGAGCGTCCAGCCGAGGAAGCTGGCGAGCAACGCGTTGCGGGCATTGGCGCGGTCTTCGATCGCGGCAGCGACGCTCATTTTGTACGCGCCGATTTCGCGGCGAGGCGCGGATCAAGGATCGCGTCGGCGATCCTTGCGACCTGCGCCATTTCCGCTACATCATGCACCCGCACGATGTGCGCGCCCGCCAGAATCGCTGCGGAAACCGCGGCGGCTGTGCCCCAGACGCGGTCGCTGGCCGCCGCGCCGCCAAGTACGCGCCCAACGAACCCTTTCCGCGACGCTCCCACGAGCAGCGGGCATCCGATGCGCGCGAGTTCCCGCAGGCGCGCAAGTAACTCGAAATTCTGCGCGGTGCTCTTGCCGAAACCAAGGCCGGGATCGAGCACGATTTGCGATTTTGGCACGCCAGCGCGGCGAGCGATGCCGAGCGCTTTGCGCAGGCCGGAAGTGACGTCGCGCAGCACGTCTCGTGCGAAGGGCTTTTGCTGCATGGTGCGCGGCTCGCCGCGCATATGCATCAGGATCAGCGGCAGCTTGCGGCGGCGCGCGATTTCGGCCATGGCCGGACCCGCGCGCAGAGCGGACACATCATTCAGAATCTCCGCGCCCGTCGCTGCGGCGGCTTCTGCAACCTCCGGCTTGGATGTGTCGATTGAGATGGGAATTGTCAGGCGCCCGCGCAGAGCTTCGAGCACCGGAATCACGCGGCGAAGTTCTTCGTCCGCGGAAATCGGCTCCGAGCCGGGGCGCGTGGATTCGCCGCCAAGGTCGATCGTATCCGCGCCTGCGCGTTCGATTTCCAGGGCGCGTTCCACGGCTGCGCTGACGTCCAGGAATTTACCGCCGTCGGAAAAGCTATCCGGCGTGACGTTGAGAATGCCCATTACCAGCGTGCGCTCGCCGAGCGCCAGCGTGCCGGAGGGCAAGCGCAGCTTGAATTTTGAGCGGCGAAACATGGATCGGATATTGAATCATGGTTTTTGCGAAACGGTAAGCGGATCGAATGCACACACGCAAACTTAATGGAGGGGGTCTTTGACAATCACGGCCACGGTGGGATCGTTCGGCTTCACGCGCGCTTGCAGCCGCGTGTTCTCGACGAGCGCGTTGGCGTAGTCTTGGGCGGACGATTCGGCTACGAACGGGCGCGTTTGCCAACTGCCCCAGCGCGCGCCGTCAATGTGATACTCGAAATAGACCGTGACGAGGTGCCAGCCGATCGAGCCGTTTTCGTACTCTGTGCTCATCACGCGAGCGTCACAAATGGGCCAATGGCGGCTGCGAAAATGTTTCAGCGCGAGATCGCACCTGCCGATCGCAAACAGGATCGACGCGACAAAAGGGTCGAAAACTTTTCTCAGCACGATTCGAGAATAGCGGCGTGGGGCGCGCAGCGGTAGCGATGGCTCACCCGCCTAGGCCCTCCAGTAAAACCTTTCCGGTAAATCCATTAAGGTGTTGCTAAGACGTAATACGCGGCGCGATGCGATGCGGTAACGCCATTGTGACCGATCACGTCGACGCGCAGGCTGTGCCAGCCGGGACTCGCGGACGCACCGCCGGCGCGCGCAGGATAAAAACCAAGCGTATATTCCGCGCGAATGTTTTCGGCGATCTCCCGAAACGTGCCTGCGACGGTGCTCGATTCATTCAGAAAGTAAAGCTGGCCTCCCGCGCGACGGACCAGTTCAGCGAGATAATCGGTGTACGCGGGAATGCCCAGCGTGAGCGCGTTGGGCGAAATCAGGCTGGTGTTGGCGTTCGCCGCGAGCCATTCCGGCGTCATCACCCGCGGCCGATTCTCGGTGGAGACGGCGAAAACCTGAATATCCTGCGAGGCCAGCGCGCGAACAACATCGTCAAAGGTGAGCCGATCTTGCGGTTGGCCGGGATGCGCCGACTCGCTCCAGGGATCGAGCGTGAGGCCGAGGCCGCTGTCCTGGCCGTCGGTAAGCAGGACGATGGCCTTGCGCCCCGTGCGCCCGGCGAAAAGCTTTTCAGCAGTCAGATACACGGCCTCGTAGATGTTTGAGCCGCCGGTGTCGCCGAAAAGCGCGCGAATGTCGATGCGCTCTACCGCGCGACGAATTTCTTCGCGCACGTCGGAAAACGGCGCCAGCAAATACGTGTGCGCGGAAAAATCCAGAACGGCTGCTTGATCGAGAGGGCCGAGCGAATCGATTAGCGCGCCGGCGGCTTGCTTCATCTCGCCGGAATCGGGCAGGACGCTTGGGCTTGCATCGATCACCAGCGCAACGCTCGCGGGTTGCGTGGACGCGTCGAAGTAGGCGATGGGCTGGGCGATGCCATCATCGAAGATACGGAAATCTTCACGACGCAAGCCGGGCACGGCTTCGCCATCCGGCGCGGAAACAATGCACGTAACTGGAACCATTTGCGTGAGTGCATGCAATGGAGCGGGGCCGTGCTTTAGGACCTCGGAGGTCGGGCCGGAGGCAGCAGGTGTTGATATGTGCAGTTCGCCTGTTGTTGCATCGCGCTGCCAAACGACGCCCTTGTCTAATTGCAGCGGGAACTTTTCCGTGTTTTTACGCTGCGAGGGCGGCGCGCCGGACGCGGCGGAAAAGACGGCAAGCATGGCGAGCGCAAAGAGCGAAGCTCGCATGGCGGAGATCAGTCGAGATCGAAATGGCGGAAGGGCTTCTCGACAGGTCCATCTTTGGCCTTCTTAAGTCCTTCGGCAAACTTGCGCGCCAGCACGTCTTCTTTCGATTTTTCGGCTTCGACGGACGCGCGGAATTTGGCTTCCACCGCTTCCGTCTGCGCGCGGAGTAAGCGCGCCGTGTCGTCCAGATCGACGGAGGGCGGCGGCTTCGGCGGGGGAACGTGCGAAAGCACGGCGCCCAGAGCGCGATCGACGGTCAGCTTCGCCCGGCAACATGGGCATTCAAGATCAAATGTATCCTCAGTGCGCTTCGCCATGGCCCCATTCTACGCCGAAATTGGCCGAACGGAAATTCAACCTCAGACTTCGGACGAAAAGAATCGCGTCGCGTGGAGTGCACATTCAGATACGTTGTGACGCCCACCAATACTTACGATCCGGCTCTTAGGAGGAATTTTCGGACTTGACAACAATCTCCAAGCGGTGGTATCGACGTGCAGCTAGGGGCGGGGTCTGGGGATTCGTTGCCACGGTTACACCAAAGGGTTCCTGGTTTATTACGGCATCCCTGCCTTCGCTTGACACTTTCAACACGGGCCAGCAATTTCAATCAACCAAGACTTGGGAGGTATCATGAAGCGGATTTCGGCCCAGTTACTGGTACTCGCCGCGTTCTGTTTGCTAAGTAGTGCTGCAGTGTTTGCGCAGGCCACCTCGCAGATTTCTGGAACCGTCACGGATGCGTCCGGAGCGGTGATCGCGAGTGCGCAGGTAACGGCAACGCAAACCAATACAGGCATCGCTAGAACAGTAACGTCGGATGCGAGCGGCGTCTATACGCTGCTGAGCTTGCCTCTCGGTCCCTACCGAATCGAGGTCAAGAAGGAAGGCTTCACCACGTTCGTTCAAACCGGCATCCTGTTGCAAGTCGGCACGGCAGTCACCGCCAATCCCGTATTGAAGGTAGGCGCTGTGACCCAATCCGTCCAGGTAGAAGCATCCGCGCCCGTGATCGATACTACCACCACGGGCGTGGGGCAGGTCGTCAGTTCGCAAGACGTAGTGGATCTGCCGCTCAACGGGCGCCAGGTGACTCAGCTCATCACCTTGGCCGGCGCATCCAATGCCGTGCAGTACGGTTTTGGGGGTCAGCCATCGGTTGGAATCCTGTATTCCAGCAAGAACTACCCGAACGAGGCGTCGGTGAGCGTGGCTGGCGGAATGCTGACTGGAACTACGTACCTGTTGGATGGGGGAACATTCAACGATCCTTACAACAACGCGAATCTGCCTACGCCTTTCCCGGATGCAATCCAGGAATTCAACGTGCAAACCAGCGCTCTTCCGGCCCAGTACGGGCAACACACGGGGGGGGCGATCAACATGGTCACAAAATCGGGCACAAACGAGTTTCACGGGGACGCGTTCGAATTCGTTCGCAACTCGGCTTTCAACGCCAACGATTACTTCACCACGTCGGCTGCTGATCCAGGCGGGCTTAGCGACGGTCTAAAACGTAATCAGTTTGGCGGCACTATCGGCGGACCTATCAAGCGGAACAAATTGTTCTTTTTTCTAGGCTATCAGGGCACGCTGCTTCGATCAAAGCCCGCGGCCAGCACGGCCGTTCTTCCAACCTTGTCAGAGCTATCAGGGAACTTGCAGCCGTATGAATCGCAGTGCTTCAAAACGCCCCAGACATTGAGTTCGGCTTACTACACGAACAACGTCCTGAACTACGCGGTCCCAGCGGCGGTTGCAAACTTCGCAAGCCATTTCCCGGTAGGCCAGGAACCCTGCGGCAACACTACCTATCAAATCATCGCCAATCAAAACGAGCACATGGGCATCGCGAGAGTCGATTATCAGATCAACTCCAAACAGACCTTGTTCGTGCGCTATTTCGGGACCCACAGCCTGCAGCCATCCAGCTATAACGGGAACGAGCTAACGGTTGAAAATGCGGGTACGGACGACTTAGTGAATTCGCTGCTAGTGGGGCACACCTTCCTGGTGAGTGCCAACATGCTGAACTCCTTCCACTTCACATACAACACAGACGGCGTCACCAAATTTCAGGTGCCGATCGTGAGTCCGACCGACGTTGGCGTGCAGGGCATGTTCCTTTCCCCACCCCCCTTCGCCCACTATTCGAACATCAACATCACTGGCGATTTCCAGAGCGCCGGAGGATTCGCTACTCCCGGTCTTGTAAACACCAGGGACTGGCAGCTCTCGGACGACTTTAGCTGGACCAAGGGCTCCCATCAGCTGCAGTTCGGGGCCGACTGGATTCGTCCGACGCAAACTTCCACGTTTTGCGTTTTTTGTAATGGGCTCTTTTCCTTCTCGGGCCAGGCTACCGGCAGCGCCATGGGGGATTACATCGCCGGAGCGCTCGATTCAATGATCCAGTTGAACCTTGAGCATGACGACGAGAATTGGAGATACATCGGGCTGTACGTGCAGGACAGTTGGAAGATCAATCCGCGCCTGACGCTGAACTACGGCCTTCGCTGGGAGCCTTATCTCAACGGCAGCTTCCCGCTCAAACAAGTCACGCATTTCGATATGGCGGATTTTATAAACAACGTCCATTCGACAATTTATCCCAATGCTCCCGCGGGAACGCTTTATCCAGGCGATCCAGGCTTCCAAACCGGCTCGCGGCCAAACGATACGACGTGGAACAATTGGGCGCCGCGCATTGGGTTGGCGTGGGATCCCACCGGCAGTGGCAAAACGCTGATTCGAGCATCCTGGGGAATCTTGTACGACATGCCGCAAACGATTTTCTACAACCC
>JBOGMW010000233.1:0-4730 GCA_050746805.1 Candidatus Acidiferrales bacterium
AAGAAGGCGCCAGCGTGCTGCTCTGCGCCGCGGACACTTTTCGCGCCGCCGCGATCGAGCAGCTGGAAGTCTGGGGCCGCCGCGCCGGGGTGGAAGTCGTCAAGCAAAAATTCGGCGCCGACCCTTCCGCCGTCGTTTTCGACGCACTCTCCGCCGCGCGCTCTCGATCCATAGATATCGTGGTGGTCGATACCGCCGGCCGCCTGCACACAAAAGCAAACCTGATGGCCGAGCTCGACAAAATGAAGCGCACCGCTTCGAAAGTTATTCCCGGCACGCCCCATGACGTGCTTTTGGTGCTCGACGCCACCACTGGCCAGAACGGTTTGAATCAAGCTCGCGAATTTTGGAGCCAGGCCGGAGTCACCGGCATCGTGCTCACCAAGCTCGACGGCACCGCTAAGGGCGGCATCGTCGTCGCCATCGCTCGCGAGCTGAATCTCCCGATCCGCTTCGTCGGCACCGGCGAGCAGATCGACGATCTCGTCCCTTTCGACGCCCAAACCTATGTCAATTCGCTCTTCGAGTAGCGGCGCGGGCCGCCACCAAGCCGACGTCGCCTCCAGCGCGGACGAGCAATGGATGGCGCGAGCGCTCGTGCTGGCGTCGCGCAGTGCCGCACTAGCGCATCCGAATCCCGCCGTGGGCGCGGTGCTCGTCAAGAACGGCCGCGCCATCGCCGAAGGTTTCCATCAATACGATCACTTCGATCACGCGGAGGTCGTCGCTCTAAAAAAAGCGGGTGCGAAGGCGCGCGGCGCCACTCTCTACGTCACATTGGAACCGTGTTGCACCACCGGACGCACCGGCCCGTGCACGAGTGCGGTGATCGATGCAGGTGTGAAACGCGTTGTCGTGGCGATGCAAGATCCAAATCCTGCCGTTGCCGGTCGCGGCTTCGCGCAAATTCGCCGAGCCGGAATTAAAGTCGTCAGCGGAATTGGCGAAAACGAAGCGCAACGCATCAACGAAGGCTTCGCCAAATGGATTCGCACCGGCCTCCCGTTCGTCACCCTGAAAACCGCGCTCACCCTCGACGGCCAAATCGCTTCTCTTAAGGGCAGCACCACCTGGATCACCAGCGAAGCGTCGCGCGAAGCGGTGCAGCGCTTGCGCCACGAATCGGATGCGCTGCTAACCGGCATCGGACCCGTGCTGAGTGATAATCCGCGCATGAGCGACCGCAGCGGCCGGCCGCGCCATAGGCCGCTGATGCGAGCAATCGTCGATTCGCACCTGCGCATGCCGCTAAAATCGGAGCTGGTGAAATCCGCGCAGCGCGATGTAATTGTCTACACAATCCAGCCGCACCATTCAGCGAAGGCGCGTGCGCTCGAGCGCGCCGGGATCGACGTCGTCCGCATGCCCGCCCGGACCGGTCGCGTGGATCTGCAAACCGTGCTGCGCGATCTCGGCAATCGGCAGATCTTGAACGTCATCCTCGAAGCCGGCGCGGAACTCAATGGCGCGGCGCTCGAAGCCGGTATTGTGGACAAAATGGTTCTCTTCTATGCTCCCAAGATCATGGGTGCTGGCGGCGTCCCCATGGCGAGCATCTCGACCAGCTCGTTCGCCAAGTCGCCCGCGTTGCAAAATTTGCGCTTGTTCCCTTGTGGCGCGGATTTCGTGGTGGAAGGCTACTTCAACGATTATGTTCACAGGCATCATCGAACACGTCGCAAAAATTGAAGCCCTCGATCGCACCGAACGCGGCGGCTCGCTCTGGGTGAATTTTGCCGGAGCGGCGGATATCTCGCGCGAAACCAAACTCGGCGATAGTATCGCCGTCAACGGGTGCTGTCTCACCGTCGCCGATCTGAGCGAGGAACGCTTCGCCGCCGATCTTTCCAGCGAGACGCTACAGCGCACTTCGCTCGGCGAAAAAAAGCCTGGTGATTCCGTGAATTTGGAACGTCCACTTGCCCTGAGCGCTGTCGGCGCAGGGCTTGGCCTCCACTCGAGGCTGGGCGGCCATTTCGTGCAGGGTCACGTGGACGGCACGGGTCGCGTCACACGCCTCGCGCGCCAGGGCGACACCTGGTGGCTTTCCGTCCGCGTGCCAGAAGACCTGCGCCGCTACGCCGTCGAAAAGGGCTCCATCGCGATCGACGGAATCAGCCTCACCGTGGCACGCTGGCAGGACGGGATCGCCGATTTCGCCGTGGTTCCCTTCACCTACGAACACACCAATGTGCACGCGCTCGTTCCCGGCGATGCGGTGAACATCGAGAGCGATATCCTCGCAAAATACGTGGAAAATATGATCGGCGCCCGCAAAACTCCGTCAGCCTCGCGCCTATCCGTCAGCAAACTAGTCGAAGAAGGTTTTTAACTCCGGCACAGCGCCGCGAATCAATTTGCTGCTTTCGATCGGCGCTCCGTTTTCTGCACACCGTATTCTTCGCACGGCAGCCAAAACATCGCCGGCTCGAATTCAGATCGGTTCGTCAATGCAATCGCGAATCGATTATTCCGGGCGCTACGGGGCTACTTCGCGCGCTTTTGCCCGAGCTCCACGGTAGTAAAGAACCAGGCCCACCAGCACGCCGCCCACCGTTCCTATGATCAGTTTGGACTCGAATAGCCACTTGTTCGTTTCTTCAGCGGGCGGGATGAACGAAAGTGCCAATCCGAAAATCACCACCGCGAAGCCCAGAGTGCCTGTGATCCAAACGCCAACCTTGCCTCCTGGGATCAGCGCCGCGCCGGGGTTCGCCTCTCTATCGCCGCGATACGCCAGCTTGATCACCGCACCATACATGTACAAGAACGGAATGAAATAGAGAATCGTCCCGGCGTCCACAAAAATTTGATACGCGTTGTTGGCGGTCTCGTTTACCTGGATCAGCAACAGAATCAAGCCTGAGACTCCGGCCTGCACCAGAATCGCGACCCAGGGCGTCCGCCACTTCGGATGAATTTTGCCGAACGCCGCGGGAAGATAGCGGTCGATTCCCACAATAAAAGGAATTCGCGAAATTCCCGCGACCGTCGATCCGACGCCGCCTGCGTTGCCGAACTGCACTAAAAACGCCGCGAGAATTCCGAAGAACGCGACGCCAAAAACAGTCGAACCGGAGGTCAGCGCCTGAAACACGCCGCTCTTTGGATCAACCGTCTGCGCAGGCAGGATCGCCAGCACCGCAAATGTTCCCGCAATGTACGCGGCCGCAATCAGCGCACCTGACCCGAAAATAGCTCGAGGAAACGTCTGCTGCGGATTGCGCACTTCCTCGCTCATCGCGGAGCAAAGCTCCAAGCCGGTGAACGAAAACGCAATCTGCGGCCAGAAATTGACGGTTCCCCAATTCCACGTCGGCATCATGCCGGCCCACGTGAAATGCGTTACGGAGCCGTGTTTGTGCCAGAAATATGCAGCAAGGCCCATCAACATCAATAGCGGCAGATACGTGCCCACGCCGCCGGCGTTTTGCAGCCATTTGCCGATGTTCAAGCCAACGATGTTTAGAACCACGGCGGCAATAAGCAACGCGAACGAAAGCACCAGCAGAAACGTGCGGTTGTCCGCAAGATACGCGCCGTGGCTCCCGCCCAGATACGCGGCCATCGCCGCGCTGGCCATCAGCAGCCCCGGAAAATAAAAAAAGGTGTAGATCCAATACGTCCAGCCGGCCACAAATCCATGAAATTCGCCGAAGGCCTCTTTCGACCAGATGTACAGCCCGCCTTCATGCGGAAACCGTGTGGAAAGTTCCGCAATGATCAAAGTAGAAGGTAGAAAGAAAAACGCCGCCGCCAGCACCCAAAGACTGATCGAGGAAGTTCCGTTATGCGCCGCGGCCGCAATCCATCGCGGACCAAGCACCGTGGCGATGTTGAAAAGCAGGACGTCCCAAAAACCCATCACCCGCAGGAGCTGTTTCTTTGCGTCGCCTGCCTTAGTTTCGCTCACGCGCACATATCCGGAGCAATCGAAAAAAACTACCTTTCCGTTCGCCAGGCATTGTTTCCAGCATCGTACACGGTTTTGGAACTAATTGGACGCGTGGAGGGTCGGGCGGTACATTCAAACGGGGGTGGGTTCAAGTGATCCTCTTTCTTATTTCGTGGGCGCAGTGCGCGAGATTTTAGCGAAGGAGCCTGCTCATTGGGCAGCGGGCCTTTGTGCCGCTCCAGATAGACGAGCGACTCGTATCGGCTGCCTTGCTTTCGTTCACGCCGTGGCATCCAGGGCGGGGACCATCTCGTCTTGCGCGAGGAAATTGCGAAGAAAGGGATCCTGCGTGTTCTCCAGTTCGGCCCACGTGCCGAAAAACGCCACGCGACCCTCGACCAGAAAAATCACGCGATCGGCGAGCTTTTTCGCCAGATGCGTATCATGCGTCACCACAATCGAAGTTTTGCGCAGAGTTTTCTTGAGCTTCACAATCAAGTCGCTCACGTGCGCAGCCATCAACGGATCGACCATCGTGGTCGGCTCGTCGTAGAGAATCGCTTCAGGATTTTCGGCCAGCGCCCGCGCAATGGCCACCGCCCGTTTTGTGCCGGTGCTCAATTCCGCAGGATATCGGTCGGCGAGATCCCTCACTTCCAGCATTTCCAGCAATTCTCGCACCTTGGCGTCGACCTGATCGCGATCCTGACGCCCGCCGCGGCTTTCCAACGGAAACGCCACGTTCTGGGCCACGGTTAGCGAATCGAAAAGTGCGCCGGACTGAAAAACCATGGTCACCCGGCGGCGGATCTCGGAGAACTGCTCCTCGGTCCAG
>JBOGMW010000234.1:0-18485 GCA_050746805.1 Candidatus Acidiferrales bacterium
GGCTGGCCCTTTTGCTAGCACGCCTAAGCCCAGGAACGCGCCGAACAGCAACAGGGAAGCGCGATCGCGCGGTTGCGGCGAGGCTTCGTTTGTTGGGCTTGATGCGCCTCGCAGCGCGCCAGAATGGCGATAGACCGTGGCAATCGCAGCCATTGCCAGCGTGATCGACGCGCTGAACAGCATGTCCGGCGTCGCCGCTCGCGCGAATGCGATGCCCGCAACGCTCGACGCGAAAATGAGCGGCGCCAAAAGCACCGGGCTGCCCAAGGAAGATGCCGATCCGCCGTAATGCTTCGCCGCCAGCCAGCCGATGGCAATCGCCGCCGCAAGCGCGGCAAACGCCGATGGAAGCCGAGCGGCCCATTCAGCGGGAAAGTGAATAGCGAATCCAACCGCGGCGGCCCAATAGTAGAGCACCGGCTTTTCGAACCAAGGCTGGCCATACAGTCGCGGTGTGACCCAGTTGCCCGTTTGCGCCATGGCGCGCGCAATCCATGCGTAGCGAGGCTCGTCCGGTCCCGTCAGTCCGATCGCGCCCAACTGCCCAAATAGACAGAGGAAGACTCCGGCGGCGACTAACCACGCCGTGAATCCGCGTTCACGGCGCTTATTTTGTGAGGTATTCAAGAGCTTTTAGTGTAGCACCCAGCAGCGGCTCTGAGCGGCAGATGACGATTGCTTCAAGAATGCGATTCTCTGCTCGGCGAATTTGGATCAATCGGTGCACACCACGCTACATGCAACGGTCACTTCAGCTTCGCGTATTCGGCTTTGGCTTGCTTGAGGATGGGAACATCGGGATCAGCGTGCGCCCACAGCGCGAGAAAATCCTGGTAGGCCTCTTTCGCTTTCGCTGTGTTGCCTTGCGCCTCGTACGCGCGGGCTAGACCAAGATGCGCAAGGGCGCCGATTGGTTCGTTTCCTACGATGTAGGAGTAATCCAAAATCTTCTGAAACTCGGCAATCGCCGCAGCGAGCTGCTTCGCTGCCAATTCGGCTTCGCCGCGAAGATAGACGGGATAGCCCGCGAAGGTGAACTCCGTGTTAGTCTCCCCGAATTCATAAGCTCGGCTCGCTTCCAGATCCTGAATAGCCTGAGCGGAATCGCCGCTTCGCAGCGCGACCGCCGCGCGAGTCATCGGAAGATATTCAGACTGGACAATGGTATCCGACGGGAAATTCTTATTCAGCTCGTCTTCCACGCGCGCGGCCTGCGCCGAATCTCCCGCCAGCGCGAATGCGATCGCCGCAAAGCCATCCACCTGCCTGCCCTTAGCGCGCGCGAGGGCACCCTCCGCATCTTGCTTTGCCAGGGAATCTTCGCCGGCAAGCGCTTCCCGGATCGCCGCGTGCGCCTGGTATTCCGCTGCCGCCTCGGGCCGGCTCGCGCGCCCGGCAGAATCGCTGGCGCGCTTCGCCAAGTCTCGGCTCTCAGCCATTTGCCCGTTGTATGCCGCAGTCTCGGATTCGAGGAACAGGATTTGATCGTCAATTCCCGGCGAACCCGTCGCGCGGGCCACATCCGCCGCCACCCTGGCCTGATCGTGCTCCAGAAAATCCACCTCGTATAGAACCAGCGCGTTCCAAGGGGAATTTAAATGTTTCGCTTGCGCCTCTTGGAACGTCGCTTTGGTCCGATCCAGGCGGTTCGTCCACAAATATCCGTAAACCAGATTCACCCAATTGTTGGAGCTGCCCGGATTGATGTTCAACTCCTGCTGCGCCGCGTCAAAAGACTTCGGGTAGTCTCCCAGTTCGGCGCAAATGATCCACAACCAACCCGGGGCGTCCTCATCGCGAGGGTACGTCTGCGCAAATAACTCGTATGACGTGCGAGCCGCCTCCAAATCTCCCGTAACCACATACTGATAGAAGGATGTGATCGCGAGCTGTTCGTGCTCGCTGGTCCTGCTCCGCAGTTCGAAGGCTTTGCGCGCATTTTCAGCGGCAAGACCGCTCTCTTCCAGGGGAAAGTAGCTCTCGCCCAGTCGCTCGTATGCCATGGCGAAATTCGGATCGAGGCTGACGGCTCGTTGGAAGTCCGAGACAGCCGCTGTGAAATCGTTGGTTACATCAAACTGTTGCTGGCCAAGAGCGTAGGCCTGGAGTGCTTCCAGCGACGACGTCGTTACATCCTCTACCGGCGCGTCGTGCTTCTGCACGGAACCCAAAGACTCTCCAAGCGCGCCGCGCAGCTTGGCGGCCGCCTCATCGAGAGCGCCGAGTACCTGCTCCTTGCCGTTGGCCGTAGCTTGTTCTCCCGATAGCAAATCGCCGTTTTGGCAGTTCACCGCTTTCAATCCAAGCACGTACTGCGTGCCCAAACTGGCGATCGAGCCTTCGATCACGGCCGCGCCTCCGGTGCGCTGGCACACCTGCTGCGCCAAATCGCCGGTCAGCTTGGCGCTCGCGGGATGCTCCATCAGTCGCAAAGTCGAGGCGATTTCGTCGTCGGAGACTAGATTCAGATATGTCGATTGCTGTAGTTGCACGGCAAGACCTTCGCGCAGCGTGCCATCGAAGACGGGATCGCCGGTGGTGTTCGTGAAATCGGCGACGACGATCGAATCCTTGCTGGTTAGAATCGGCGCGCGATGAAAATAAAAGAATCCGCCGGTCGCCACGAGCGCAGCCACTACAATAGCTCCGCCAGCCCAAAGCAGCGGGCGCTTTTTCAAAATCACGGTGTCGCTTTGGGCTCCGCTACCGCTCGCGCTGGTCCCCTGGCTCGCATTCTCATTCTGATTAGCGCCGCCACTCCCTGCACCTTTGTCATTCTGAGTCCCGGTGGCGTACCGGGGCGAAGAATCTCTCTTTATTGCAGCTGCAGGCGCCGCCTCTGAAGAAACATCCTCCGCTTCGCCCGGTATGGCTCGCGACCGCCCCGAGCCCGTATCCCGCTGGAGCCGCTTTAAATCGGTGCGAATATCCGACGCGTGCTGATACCGAAGCTCGCGGTCTTTTTCCAGGGCCTTATTCACAATGCGCTCGAATTCCCCCGGCAATTCCGGATTCAGCCGCACCGGCGATATGGGCGCCTTATGGAGTATCGCGTCGAAAATCACGGCCGATGTAGCGCCAGGGAAGGCCTGCCGGCTGGTCGCCATCTCATACAGCACCACGCCGAAACTGAATAGGTCCGACCGTGCGTCCAGTTCCTCGCCGAGCGCTTGTTCCGGCGACATGTACGCGACAGTCCCTAGGGCCGATCCCGGACTCGTCAGCAGCGCATCTGCATCTTCCGTGGTGCCGTCGGAAGTGACTGTCGCAAGAGTTCGCGGCCGCTGCGTCACCTGCTTCGCCAGGCCAAAATCGAGAATTTTCGCCTGGCCGCGCGTGGTGACGAAAATGTTGGCCGGTTTGATGTCGCGATGGATGATCCCCTGCGCGTGCGCGGCGTCCAGCGCGTCGGCGATCTGCGCGCCAAGTTCGAGCATGGAGCTGAGATTCATCGGGCCTGCGAGGATGCGGTGCCGCAGCGTCACACCCTGAAGCAGTTCCATGGCGATGAAGCGCTGCCTGTCGTGCTCGCCGATTTCGTAAATCGTGCAGATATTCGGATGATTCAGCGCCGCGGCAGCCCGTGCTTCGCGGAGAAACCGTTCGAGCGCCTGCTTGTCTCCGGACATTTCCGGCGGAAGAAATTTCAGCGCGACAGTCCGGCCGAGCGTGGTGTCCTCAGCCTTGTACACAACGCCCATCCCGCCACCGCCCAGCCGCGCGACAATCTGATAGTGAGATACAGTGCGGCTGATCAGCGGATCGGCATCAGGCATTAGGAAGAAATAGTAAGTTGTTGATGTGACTGAGTCAATGAACGCTCGCACCCTCGAACTGGCTGAGCGCCGGCCGGCGCCGACGCAAGTCGCCATACTCCGCATCATGCTGTGCTGGATGCTGGCGCGAGAACAAAGCCTCCCGCATAATGGCGCGCTATGCGCGAATGGCTGGAATATGCCGCGGCGTGGACGGGAATCAAAGCGCTGGGAGTTTTGCCGCGTCCGGCGGCGAGATTCGTGGGCGTATGCTTTGCCACGATTGCATTCGCGGTTCGTACGCCGCTGCGCCGCGCCGCCGAGTTCAATTTGCGGCTCGCGTTTCCCGATTGGAGCAGCGCACGACGCAAACAGGCGATTCGCGGCATGATCCGCCAAGTTGGATGGATGGCGGCGGAATTCTCGCAATTCCCGAAATACACGCGCGAAAATATAGACCGCATCGTCACGATCGACGGGGCCGCAAATTTCGAAGCCGCACGCGCGCGCGGCAAAGGCGTCCTTTTCCTCACCGGCCACATGAGCGCCTGGGAACTCGCTCCATTCGCGCACGCGCTCTATGGACACCCGCTGCACTTTCTCGTCCGCCCGGTGGCCAATCGCCGCGTGGACGCGCTCGTGAATTCCTGCCGCTGCCTTTCCGGCAACGCGCCTATTGAGAAAAATCGCGCCGCGCGCGCCGTCTTGAAAGTCCTCGCCGAAGGCGGCACGGTGGGCATCCTCGCCGACCACAACACCACGCTGGAAGAAGGCGTATTCGTTGATTTTTTCGGGCTTCCCGCGTCAACCACTTCTGGCCTGGCGCGCATCGCTCTGCGAACGGATGCTGCCGTGGTCCCGGGCTTCCTTCGCTGGGATGCATCAAGCGAAAAATATATTCTTGGCTTTGCTCCAGCCGTCGAACTTGTCCGCTCGGGCGACGAGGAGCGCGACGTGGTCGAAAATACCGCGCGCTTCACGAAAGTGATCGAAAACTTAGTGCGAGCACATCCCGATCAATGGCTTTGGGTCCACAAGCGGTGGAAAACTCGTCCGCCCGGAGAAAAGCCGATTTATCCTTTCTAACTGATGCTTTACGCGACGACCGTTTGCGCTCTGCCGCCACATCGCGGCGCGTAGGCATGAGTGCGTGACCGCAAAAAGGAGATGCCCATGACTTGCACCGCCGGTGAACTAGCAAAATATCTTGGCACAACGATTGCGGGCGACGCGAACGCGCCAATTTCAGGCGTGGCCGGTCCCGAACGGGCGCACTCGGAAGACTTGATCTACGTTGTCTCGCCGAAACATCACCCGCAAGCGGCCGCTTCCGCTGCTCGCTGCGTGATTGCCAATCCAGGAGTGCGCATCGGGGCTAAAACGATTCTTGAATCCAGCGATCCGAAATTCGCGTTCGCGAAGGCAGCCGATTGGCTCTTGCCGAAACCCGCTCCCACTGAGGTGATTCACCGCTCGGCAATCGTTGCGCCCAGCGCCGCCGTTGCTGCGAGCGCCTCCGTGGGTCCATACGCGGTGATCGAAGACGACGTGGAAATCGGCGCAAACTCGCAGATCGGAGCTTTTTGCTTCATCGGTCGAGGCGCCCGCGTTGGGGAAAATTGCACTCTGCACCCTCGCGTCACGCTCTACGCAGGGGCGCAAATCGGCGACCGCGTCGAAATACATTCAGGCGTGGTGATCGGCGCGGACGGTTTCGGCTACGTGTACGGCGAAGGCCGCCACTGGAAGTTTCCGCAGATTGGACAGGTGCATATTTCGGATGACGTTGAGATCGGCGCGAACACGACCGTCGATCGCGGTTCTCTCGATGCTACCCGCATCGGCCGTGGCGTGAAGATCGACAACTTGGTGCAAGTCGCTCATAACGTTCGCGTGGGCGACCACACCATCATAGCCGCGCAAGTGGGCATTTCTGGCAGCAGCCTGATCGGCGAGCGGGTGTTCATGGGCGGGCAAGCCGGCGCGGGCGACCACTGCAAAATCGAGAATGATGCTCGGATCGGTGGCCAGGCGGGAGTGCTCGTGGGCAAGACGATTCGTGAGGGCGAGACCGTTTGGGGCACGCCAGCGCGTCCCTTGGGGCGCTTCAAGGAACAATACGCATGGCTGGCGCGTTTGCCGGAGTTGGCGGCTCGCCTCCGGACGCTTGAGCGCGGCACAGATAGTACCCATTAGTCCGCGACCCGCCCGCGCCGAGGCAGCGCTCCTGCCCCCATTTGCATCGTAGCTCCCGGTTCCAGACGTACAGTAGAACGGTTTTCGGTTGACCCTGGGCAAGTTCCGCCCGATAATGGTGTGGAGGGGCTCTGTAAGTATCAGTAATATCGGGCGTTGGGTGAATCCCGGTTTTACGTAGGAGCTCTGGAAATACCCATGGATCTACCGGTCCAAGGTACGTATCTCAGGCCACAACCCTCGTCGGGGTGTAATTGTTCGGCCCTGTTCGTAGCAGGACGGGAGCATGAAGCGGTCGATGAGGCATGCCGCGGTTGCACTACTAGATCTCTGAGGGGTTGATGACGCCAGAAGCCAGTGTGCGTGTGGACGCGAGGAGTGCCGCCGGGCAAGGTGCCGCGGCAGCGCCGCAGCGGAATCTCGAGTCGCCGGTCGAACGGACCATTGCGCGTAGCATTCGCTGGCTGCTTTCCGCGCAACATTCCGACGGTTTCTGGTGGGGCGAGCTGGAAGCCGATACGACACTCGAATCCGACTACATATTTTTTAACCACGTCATCGGTCGATCGAGTTCGTCAAAAATTCCGAAGCTTGCAAACTACGTTCGCGTCCGCCAATTACCCGATGGCGGCTGGAATATCTTCCAGGGCGGTCCTTCCGAGCTGAACGCGACCGTAAAAGCTTGGGTTGCGCTGCGTATCGCGGGTGACCCCGCTTCATCGCCGCATTTGGAACGAGCCAAGCGCCGAATCCATGAACTGGGCGGCCTGGAATCGACGAACTCCTACGTTCGCATGTACCTGGCCATGGTTGGTGCCATCGATCCCGAAATGGCGCCAGCAATTCCGCCGGAATTGATGTTGTTGCCCTCTTGGTTGCCAGTGAGCATTTTCGAAATGTCCTCGTGGACGCGCGGGATCGTGATCCCGATGGCCATCGTCAGCGCCATGCGCCCCAATTGGCGCCTGCCTGCGGGCGTCACGGTAGACGAACTTTTCACGCGTCCAGGCGTCAAGCCGAAATCGCTTTCCTGGGATGGCCAGGTGGTCTCCTGGAAGAATGCGTTTCTGGCGCTCGACCGCATCGTGAAACTCTACGAACGCGCGCCCTGGAAACCCTTCCGCCGCATGTCTCTCGACCGCGCCCGTAAATGGATGTTCGAGCGACTGGAGCGCAGCGAAGGGCTGGCCACCATATTTCCGGCGATGACCAATTCCGTTTTCGCGCTGCTTGCCGACGGCGGCGATACCACCGATCCTCTCGTCGCGCGCGAGCTTGGCTATCTGGAAAGCTACGAAATCGATGGGAAGGACGGCATCCGCATTCAACCGTGCATTTCGCCGTTGTGGGATACCGCGATCGCCATGGTTGCTCTCGAAGAAGCCGGACTCGATCCCGCTCATCCCGCTCTGCTGAAATCGGCCCGCTGGCTGGTGGACAAGCAAATCCTCGGTCCTGGCGATTGGCAGGTGAAGAACCGCAACGCAAGCCCGGGCGGATGGGCTTTTGAATTTCTGAACGATTGGTATCCGGACGTGGATGATACGGCGTTCGTGCTGATGGCTCTCTGGCGCGTGGCCGAGCCGGAGCCCGAACGCCTGCGCTGCGCGATCCGCCGCGGACTCGCGTGGCTCGTCAGCATGCAGAATGCCGATGGCGGCTGGGGCGCGTTCGACCACGAGAACAACCGGCAATCGCTAAACAACATTCCATTTGCCGATCACAACGCGATGCTAGATCCTTCCACTTCAGACGTCACCGCGCGCACTCTGGAATGCCTGGGGCAAATGGGCTGGCCCGCCTCTGATCCGGCGCTCGCGCGCGCTCTTGGATTCTTGCATCGTGAACAGACACGCGAAGGCGCATGGTACGGACGCTGGGGCGTGAACTACGTTTACGGTACCAGCGGTGTGCTGCGCGCCTTCGAAACCGTCGGGTTGGGATCATCGGCGGAGTCGAAGCGCGCCGCGGAATGGCTGCGCTCGGTCCAAAATGAGGACGGCGGATTCGGCGAGTCCATTCTTTCCTATTACGATGAGTCTCTGAAGGGCCGCGGAGCTAGCACCGCCTCGCAGACGGCCTGGGGCCTAATTGGCCTTCTGGCCGCCGATGCTCCGGACGACCCTGCCACGGAACGTGCCGTGGCCTGGCTGGTTTCACATCAGAATGAAGACGGCAGCTGGGACGAAGATGAATTCACCGGCACCGGTTTTCCGTGCGTCTTCTATCTGAAGTATCACCTGTACCGGAATTCTTTCCCGCTGTACGCCCTGGCGCGTTACGATAATTTGAAGAATCGCCGCACGCGATTCGCAGGCGTGCGCGTGGGACCGGATGAGGTTCGGCGAAGTTATGGATCCCGCCTGTAAGCCAAGATGACGAACTGCGTTCGAACCCAAGACGCCTGCCGCGTTTCCTCCGGAGAACGCCGCTCGCATCGTCCTTCCGGAAGAATAGGGCCCGCCGCATCGCATGACCACGCTTGTCACTGGCGCTAGCGGTTTCGTGGGTAGCCACGTGGCCCGCCAACTCGTTGCAGCGGGCTATTCCGTTCGCATTCTGGTCCGGCGCAGCAGCCGGTTGGATTTTCTGGACGATCTTGCCGCCGAGCGCGTCGAAGGCGACTTGCGCGATCCTGCTTCCATCGCTCGCGCTATGAAGGGCGTCCACCATGTTTTCCACGTGGCCGCCGATTACCGTCTGTGGGCGCGCCATCCTGAGGAAATTTACGATAGCAACGTCGGAGGCACTCGCCGGGTGCTGGAGGCCGCAGCCGCGGAGGGCGTTTCGCGCATCGTATACACCAGCACCGTCGCGACCATTGCTGTTTCCCAGCCGCGCGGAGCTCACGATGCGCTGCCGGACGAATCCACGCCAGCCACCGTGGACCAAATGATTGGTCACTACAAGCGGTCGAAGTTTCTAGCCGAGGCCGAAGCGCGGAAAGCCGCGTCGGCGGGGTTGCCGGTTGTGATCGTCAATCCGACAACACCCGTGGGCCCGGGCGATTGGAAGCCAACGCCAACGGGAAAGATCATCGTCGATTTTCTGAATGGCAAAATGCCCGCGTATGTCGATACCGGATTGAATTTGGCCGCGGTCGAGGACGTTGCAGCCGGGCACCTGCTGGCCGCCGAACGCGGCCGCGTCGGTGAACGCTATCTCCTCGGTGCGCGCAATATGACTTTGAAGCAAATTCTCGAAGCGCTTGCGGGCATCACCGGGCGTTCCGCGCCGCGCGTGCGCCTGCCGCACGCCGTCGCGATAGCTGCTGGTTATGCGGACGAATGGTTCTCGCGCCTCGTGGGCCGCGATCCGCGCATTCCGGTCGAAGGCGCGAAGATGTCGCGGCATCGGATGTTCGTCGCCACCGGCAAAGCGGAAAGGGAACTCGGATATGCGCCAGGTTCCGTGGATGCAGCATTGGTGCGCGCTGTCGAATGGTATCAGCAGCACGGCTACACGCGCGGCCGCGCGTCAACAAAAAATAGCGTTCATGCCGAGGCGGCGTAGAGTCAAAGTGAAGATTCTGGTCACTTTCGCGATCGAGAATGAATTCGCGCCTTGGCGCGACCGGCGGGGATTTAAGGCTGTGGAGCCCTCCCCAACCGATGTCGCGCCACCGGAAACCTACGCGACGGAAATTTTCGGAGTGCGCGTGCGAGTGGTGCTGACCGGCGCAGGACCGAAACCAGCCGCTTCCGCGATTTCCTTGGCGATCCGCCCGGGGCCTGACGCGGTGGACTTTTGCATTTCGTCGGGTCTGGCAGGCGCATTGAAACCGAACTATCGTATCGGCCAGGTTTTGGCGGCGCAAGAGGTGCGTTCTGGCGACATTCAGCCGGCGGATCCCGGCGACTTGCTACAGAGCAGCGAGGCTCTGTTTTCATTTGCCGAGGAGTGCGGAGCCACTCCCGTGAAGCGATTTCACACCGCGGGGCGCGTGATTGGAAAAGCCGTTGAGAAAAAGTTCCTGGGCGAGACCGCCGATGCCGTGGAGATGGAGAGCTTTGTAGTGATGGGCGAGGCGCAACGCCGCGGCGTTCCGGCGATCGCCGTCCGCGCCATCAGCGATTCAGCGGACGACGATTTGCCGTTTGATATGACCGGCGTGTTCACCGAACAGGGGCGCATCAGCATGCCGCTGGTGCTGGCGCAGGTGGCCAAACATCCGCAGTCGATTGCGGCGGTGATGAAGCTCGGCCAATCGGCAAAAACCGCGGCGACGGAGTTGGCTGATTTTCTCGATCGTTACGTGGAAAGGCTGGCCGCCGCCGGCACACGTTTGGAGGGCAATTCCGCTTCGGCGGTCAATTCATAAGAGAAGGAACGAGCAAAATATAAAAATAATGTCTCATACGGTCGCGCAAGTAGATTCTCAGCAAGCTGCTCACGAAGCTCGACTAATGCAAGCAGGCGTTTACCGCGGCGAAGGCCGGGTGGTGGTGGAGCGAGTTCCGGTACCTGAAATCGGCCCCGGCGAGGTGCTGTTCCGCGTTGCCGCCTGCGGCATTTGCGGCACGGACATCAAGAAGATTCACCACGGTTTCGTGAAGCCGCCGCAAATTCTGGGTCACGAACTCGCCGGCACGGTTGTTGAGGTTGGTCGCGGAGTCGCCAAGTTCAAGCCGGGTGACCGCGTGGTCAGCTTTCATCACGTCCCTTGCGGCAACTGCTTCTATTGCCGGCACAAGCTTTTCTCGCAATGCGCCGGATACAAGAAAACGGGCCTGACGGCGGGATTCGAACCCAGCGGCGGCGGCTTCGCGCAGTACGTCCGGGCCATGTCGTGGATCGTCGAACGCGGCATGATTGCGCTGCCGCCGGACGTCACCTTCGAAGAAGCTACGTTCGTCGAGCCGGTCAACACGTCCTTGAAGGCCGTTCGCAAAGCGCGCGTCGCAGCCGGAGAATCAGTGCTGGTGATCGGCCAAGGGCCGATTGGAATGCTGGTCGGAATGCTGGCAACGCTCGAAGGCGCGAAGGTTTATACGAGCGACCCGCTCGACACTCGCCGGGGAGCCAGCGTTCGTTTTGGCGCGGTAGAGGCCTTCGATCCGCGCAGCACCGACCTGACCGCGGAAATGCGCAGCCGCACCGAAGGGCGCGGGGCGGACGCCGTCATACTGGCTGCGCCGAACCCTCCTCTTGTTCCCGAGGCTTTGGTGATCGCGCGGCCTGGAGGGCGAGTGCTGCTTTTCGCGCACAATGATCCGGTGCTGCAGCTTGGCTTTTCGGCCGCAGCCATCGGTGTGGAAGAGCGCGAAATTTTGGGCAGCTACAGCGCGTCAATCGACGATCAGGCCGAATCCGCGGCCCTCGTTTTCGAGCGGCGTCTGCCTGTCCGCGACACGATTTCGCACCGGTTCCCACTCGAACGCATCTCTGAAGCGCTGGACTTGGCGGCGCATCCGAACGGCGATACTCTAAAAGTACTTATCGTGCACCAATGAGCGGATCATCCAGAAACGGACACATGAGCGCGGCGGTTCTCTACGGCCGCGAAGACGTAAAGGTCGAGCACGTCGATATTCCCAAGTTAGGAGAAGACGACGTTCTGGTGCGCGTGCGCGTGGCGCTGACCTGCGGCACCGATCTGAAAGTCTGGAAGCAGGGATTCCACGAGCGCATGATCGCGCCGCCGGCGCTCTTCGGCCACGAACTTTCCGGCGTGATCGAGGAAATTGGAAGCTCGGTCAACGGCGGTGTTCGCAAAGGCATGAGGGTGGTGCCGGCGAATTCCGCGCCCTGCGAGGCGTGCTTCTATTGCCGCAAGGGCCAGCCCAACTTATGCGAAGACCTGCTCTTTAACAACGGCGCGTATGCCGAATACATCCGCATTCCCGGCCGCATCGTTCGCCGCAACATGCTGGAGATTCCCGAACATGTTTCTTTCACGGACGCCGCTCTGGTCGAGCCGCTGGCTTGCGTGCTGCGTGGCATCCACGAAACGAATATCCAGCCGGGCGACACCGTGGTGGTAATCGGCTGCGGCCCGATCGGCCTGGGATTCATTCGCATGCTTTCGGTGCGCGGGGCGCGAGTGATTGCCGTCGGCAAACGGCTCAGCCAGATGCGCGCCGCCGAGCGCCTTGGCGCCATCGCCACGTTCGATGCCGCCGAAATCGAGAATCCCGTCGTACTGGTAAAACAGTTGACCGAAGGTGGCCGCGGCGCCGATGCGGTGATCGAAGCCGTTGGCCGAGTTGAAACGTGGCAGTGGGCGCTCTCGACGGTTCGCAAGGGCGGCGCCGTCAATCTGTTTGGCGGCTGCCCGCGCGGAGCGGAAGTGAAGATCGATCCGACGATCTTGCACTACTCCGAGGTGACCATCAAATCGACCTTTCACCACACGCCTCAGTTCATTCGCGAATCGTTGGACGCCATCGTGCGCGGCGAGGTTCGCGCCGCCGATTTCGTCACTGGAGAAGCGCCTCTGGCGGAGCTGCCGCGCGTGTTCCAGCAGATGAAGAGTCGCAATGGCGAGCTGAAGACGGCGATCATTCCGTGATTCGCCCCGCCGTCACTGGCGAAAGCGCCGCAAGCGTTACGGGCAGCGCAGAGGCGCGGCAGATCGACACACGTTGCCAATCTAAAACACGCCTAAGCCATTGAAAACAAAGGATCGGGTCTCGCTCAGATCGTCACAAAATTGACCCTCCACTGAATCACCATGTTACCGACCCCCGAACTCGAGATCGCGCGGAACTTGCCGGCCGAAGGATGCGGCGCGGACGAGGCGCAGCGCTACACGCGATGGCTGGCGACGCACCACTACGAAAATTTCAATGTGGTTTCGTGGCTTCTGCCGCGCCATCTACACCAGCATTTTTACAACGTGTACGCATATTGCCGCTGGTCGGATGATCTGGGCGACGAAGTTCCCGACCACGCGCGGGCATTGGCGCTGCTCGACGCATGGGAGCAGGAGCTGCAGCTGATTTACGAGCCCGAGGGCAGTGGGCCGTCGCATCCGGTGTTGATCGCGCTGGGCGAAACGATTCGCGCGAAAGCAATTCCCGTCGAACCGTTTGCCGATTTGTTGCGGGCGTTCCGGCAGGATCAGACGGTTTCGCGCTACGCCACCTGGGACGATGTGCTGGACTATTGCGTGTATTCCGCGAACCCCGTGGGGCGGCTGGTGCTGTACGTTTGTGGGTATCGCGATGAAGAGCGTCAGCGGCTCTCGGACTACACTTGCACGGCTCTGCAGCTAGCGAATTTCTGGCAGGACGTTTCTCGCGACCTGGAAAAGGGGCGCATCTACATTCCAATTTCCGCGCTCGCGGCGCACGGCCTAACGGACGCGGAAATCGTCGAGCGCAAATTCGATCAGCGCTACGTACAGCTGATGAAAGAACTAGTCGCGCGAGCGCGAGGCCTTTTCGTGGCGGGTTTGCCGCTTGCGCGGATGGTGGATAAGAACCTGCGCGTCGATATCGAGCTTTTCAGCCGCGGCGGCATGTCGATTCTCGACGGCATCGAAAAATCCGGATACAACACGATGCAGCAACGTCCGGCGCTCTCCAAAGCGACGAAGGGGTGGCTGCTGCTTGGCGCGCTCGGCTCCAAGATGCTTCCACGGAAGGGTGCGGAATCGCAGGTAACCGTGCAACCGGCTGAACGAACTGCCGCAATGAGTTCGACGCCGCTGACGCGGAATCCGCAGCTTGTTGCGAAATCGTACCTGGAGTGCACCCGGATAGCACGGGCGGCGCACAGCAGCTTTTATCTGGCGTTTTACGGGCTGCGGCGCGAGAAGCGCAACGCGATCTGCGCGCTGTACGCGTTCATGCGGCTGGTCGACAACGTTTCGGACGAGCCGGAAGATTTGGAGTCGAAGCGGCGCGGGCTGGCGCGCTGGCGCGGCTGGCTCGATGAAGCGGTCGCAGGGCAGACGGATGGGCACGCGATTCTGCCGGCGCTCGCTGACACGATGGCGCGCTTTGAAATTCCAGCGCGCTATTTTCACGACCTCATATTGGGCGCGGAAATGGATTTAACGATCGCGCGCTACGCCACATTCGACCGGCTAACGGAATACTGCTACCGGGTTGCAGGGACGGTGGGGCTCACATGCCTGCATGTGTTTGGCTTTCGCGATTCGCACGCGCCGGACTTGGCCGAGCGGCTGGGGCTCGCGTTCCAGATGACGAACATCATTCGCGACGTGCACGGCGATTTTGAAATGGGCCGGGTCTATTTGCCGCAAGAGGATTTGGCGAAATTTGGCTTGCGCGAGGACGACTTGCGCGGGCCGGTGTCGCCGCCACTGCGTAATTTGCTGGAATTCGAAGCAGACCGCGCCTGGCATTTGTATCAGGAAGGAGCGCCGCTGGTGCAGCAGGTGGACGCCGACAGCCGCGCGACTTTATGGGCGCTGGTTCGCACGTACAGCACTTTGCTGGCGCGCATCGAGGAGCGCGGGTTCGATGTCTTTTCGGGGCGCATTTCTCTTTCGAGCGCCGAGAAACTGCAATACCTGCTGACGGCAGGAATGAGCAACTGGTGGAAAAAGGATGCCCTCGCAAAGCGTTCTGGTGATCGGCGGCGGACTGGCGGGCCTGTCCTGCGCCGCCGCGCTGGCTGACGCGGGCCTGCAAGTCCGCTTGTTCGAAAAGCGTCCCCACCTGGGCGGGCGCGCTACGTCGTATACGCTACCGGACGGCAGCGAAGTGGACAATTGCCAGCACGTGACGCTGGGTTGCTGCACGAATCTGGCCGATTTTTACCGGCGTGTGGGCGCGAGCGGAAAGATTCGGTTCTACGACCGGCTGTATTTCGTCGATGGCGCCGGCCGGCGGTCGGAGATTCAAGCGTCGCCGCTGCCGCCGCCGCTGCACATGGCGCCGTCGTTCCTGTTGTTCGACGCGTTGACGCTGGCCGATAAGCGATCGATCGCCGAAGCGATGCTCGCAATCGCGCGCTCGGCGGGAAGTCCCCCGCGGGCGGAGGGCGCGTCGATGCTGGCCTGGCTGCACTCGATGCGGCAAACGCCGGGTGCGATCGAGCGATTCTGGCGCGTGGTGCTGGTGAGTGCGCTGGATGAAGAGCTGGCGCGCACGGACGCGCGCTACGGCATCGAGGTTTTTTGGAAAGCATTTCTGAGTAACGCGAAAGGGTATCGGGTCGGTATTCCGTCGGTACCGCTGGCGGATTTGTATGAGGGCTGTCGCGAGGAGATTGTGAAGCGCGGCGGGGAAGTGCGGGTGCGCTGCGGCGTTCGCCAACTCCGTTTCGGTGACGGCGGATTTGCGAGCGCCGTCCTGGAAGACGGTTCCGAACTTGCAGCGGATGCGTGCATCGCGGCGGTAACGCATGACGCGCTGCTCAGTCTCGTGCCCAAGGAAGCTTCGGAGCCCGGCGCGCTGCTCGAAGGATTGCAGCATATCAAGACGTCGCCGATTACGAGCGCGCATTTCTGGTTCGATCGCGCCGTGATGACGGAGCCGTTTCTGACGCTGCTCGATCACACGACACAGTGGATTTTCAACAAGACGCAGCTTTCAGCGTGGAACGAAACGAACGGACGAAGCGCGCGTCCAAGGGAGCATACGGATGGAGTTTCGGCCGCGGGCGTGCTTCGGTCTGAGCCCGGCGCGCGAGAAGGCCAATATTTGCAGCTGGTGATCAGCGCTTCCTACGATCTGGTTCCGCGCTCGCGCCTTGAAATCATCGAGCTGTGCCGCCGCGAGATGGCGGACGTGCTGCCGGCAACGCGCGAAGCGAAAGTACTGAAAGCGACAGTGATCAAGGAAGTGAACGCGACATTTTCGCCCGAGCCCGGTGTGGACCGCTGGCGTCCCGGCCAGGAAACGCCGTCGGCGAATTTCTACCTCGCCGGTGACTGGACCCAAACCGGCTGGCCCTCCACGATGGAAGGAGCCGTACGGAGCGGTTATCTGGCGGCGGAGGCGGTGCTGGCGGGATTCGGGCGGCCAACGGCTCTGCTTCAGCCGGATCTGCCGCTGGAAGGACTCGCAAAGTTTTGGGCGAACCAGCAAGCAGGGAGCGCTTCCTAGCCGATTTCGATGCCGATTTCGGCGAACGGAGTTTTGCATTTTTCGTTCCGCGCGAAGTGGTTTCAGTCCGCCGCGCGGAGGTTTTGGGGCCATATCGATGAAGCGCAGGGCGGCACGAACGCATCTCTGCTTCATTACCATTCCACACGCCACACGCAAAAGCCCCTTTACACAAGGGGATTGGGGGTATGATGAGACATCCCCCCGGGAGGACCTTCATGGAGCGGAAGTATAGGCAGAGGGGTTATAGCGACTCCGATGCCAAGGAAAAAAAGCGGGAACGCAGCGAGCGTCCGCCCGAGCAGCAGCCGCGACCCAAGCAAGATATGCTGGGGCCGCGTACGCCGCGGATGGTCGGAACGGTCATGCGCGCGCGCTGTTCGAGTTGTGGCGCCGTATTAGCGCCGGGATTCGATCAGAACGGCGAATGTCCGAAATGCCACGCCGCGATGCATTCCTGCAAGCAGTGCGTGCACTTCGATACGGGAGCGCAGTTTGAATGCACCCAGCCGATTCCGGAGCGAATCGCCAACAAGCTTGCCAAGAACGATTGCACCTTCTTCGAATTTCGGATGACGGTTGAAAAGGACACCTCGCCGGTAACGTACGCGACGAATACTCCGGCCGCGCCGGCTGCAGGACGTCCCAACGACGCGCGCAAAGCCTTCGAAGACCTCTTCAAGAAGTAGCTTTCGGCACCCCACGGCGCTAGCTCGAACAAAACTGGACAATGCCACAGGTATGCGCGTTCGCTCGCGTGAACGCTTTTTCGCGAGGCCGGATTACGCCTGGACCACTCGTGGACTACTTTTGAACTGCGCCTGAACCGGGCTTGAACTAGGGCGGCGGGAGAGGGAACAGCAGGGGTTCCTTTGCAGGCGCGCTGGCAATCGATTCCAATTGGGGATAGTGCTGGCGCAGCGGCTCCGGCACGTTCACTTTCTTTCCGCTCAGCAGGCGAATAAGCTGCAGCGCGTTGACCACCGCTTTGCCGACGTAGTGATTATTCGCGACGACGAATGTGTTCTCGGCGTGCTTCGCGACGTGCTCGACCCGATGTGCCCAGGGCCCAAGCTCTTCTTCGGTGTAGAGGTAGTTGTAGCGCTCGTGGCTTGGCACCGTCGGGTCGTCGGTGAACCAGGTGTCGTAGCGCCGCCCGTGCAAGCGGAAGTAGCCGAGGGGAGAAGTGGCGCGCTCGGTCGGCTTCATTGACCGGCCGATGACGGGCTGGTCGATGTTGCAAAAGCCCACGCCGCGCTCGTGGAGAAGTTCGTAGAAGCTGGGATGATCCCAGGACGAGTGCCGGACTTCGACGACAAGCGGATAGTCGCGAAAGATATCGAGCAGGTGTTTCAGGCGCGCGAGCGTCTCGGGCGTGTGGTGGAAGGAAAAGGGAAATTGCAACAGAACGGCGCCGAGTTTGCCGGCTTCGCGCAGCGGATCGAATCCGGCGCGGACCAGCTTTTCGTCGTCCGCCGTGGCGCTTGGTTCGTGCGTGAATTTCTGCCAGAGCTTGGCGGTGAAAAGGAAACGGGGATTTTCTGCCACGCGGCCGATCCATTGCACGGCCAGTTGGGGCTTCAGCGGCTGATAGAACGAGGTATTGATTTCGATCGTGTCGAAATACTGCGCCAGAAATGTCACTTCGTGGAAATCGCGCGGGTGCGGCGTGGGATACACGATTCCGTTCCAATCGTCGTACGACCAGCCGGCCAGTCCCACCCGGATGCGATGAGCTTTGCTTCCCAGCGTATTGATATTATTTGCGGTCATCGTCTGCAATCGGCTCAATCTTTTCAGCGTATGACGCGCGCCCTCGCACTGTCAATCCGTCGAACGCGGTATTGAAACGCGCCGCGTGCGGCGCTATTCTGAAGATGCCTCCATGAGAATACCCCTTCCCTTGAAGAGCGAACTCGAAAGAGGGTGCTCCAATGAAAATCTTCTACAGCAATATCGAACCGGAACATCGCAAGCCGATCGACGAGGAAGCTGCGTTTCATATTCAGAAGTTGCAAAAGCTGCTGAAGCATTACGATCCCGAGCTGGTCGAACTGCACTGGTCAATTGAGAAAACGCCGCGCAAAATCGAGTACACGTTTTCGGTAAATCTGCGGCTGCCGACGGGGAATCTGCACGCATCGGGCGCCGGCGGAGACGTGCGGGCGAGCGCAAAAGTGGCCTTCGCCGAAATTGAAGCGCAAGTGAAGAAGCACCAGCAGAAAGTCCGCAAGGATTACCTCTGGAAACGAAAGCGCGGCCGCGGGATTTCAGCGAAGAACGAAGCCGCGGACTAGCTCCGGGATATTTCGAAGGCTGTGGCTTCGAGCCGCCCGCGATTCATGAGCGAGTGTGCTCGACGAGCCGGGCATCTGCGAAGGTTTGAGCAGCGCTCGCCAGGCCCAAACGCGTGTTGCTCGTTCTCCGCGCGCACGCTAGAATCGATTGTTCCTCTCTAGGGGCGTAGCTCAGTGGTAGAGCAGCGGCCTTTTAAGCCGAAGGTCGTGGGTTC